>JADLDQ010000103.1 GCA_020846575.1 Burkholderiales bacterium | reverse complement strand
GGACGAGGGGCCGCGGTGCGCCTCGCCTCGGGGGCCGGCGCGCTCGCCCGTGCAATGGCGCTCGCGCGCGGCGCCGTCGCCGGCCGCGTGGCCGGCCCGTCTTGCGGCCGCTCCCATGTGTCGGCCGGCGCAGGCGCAGGCGTGGATGGCGAAGCTGCGGGGTGGGGGTGAACCGGGGTGGTATCGGCAAGCGGGTCGGGTGGGTCCTGGAGCACGAGGTACTCCCGGCTCACCCCTTCGGAGGCCGGACACCTGACCTCGATCCTGAGCTGGACGACCGGCTCGGAGAGCATTTCGCCTGATTCGATGAACAGGTACTCGCGCGCGCCGCGGCTCTCCAGCCGCGCCTGCGCGGGCAGGCCGATGGGCACGTGCGCGTTGCCTTCGAGGCGCGACGCGCGCATCGAGACGCAGGCGGATTGGAGCGACTCCTCGGCGCCGCGATACAGGGCGACCCGCGCGCGGAAGGGCTGGCCGATCGCCGAGAGCGGCTCGATCTCTCCGAGGTTGAGCGCATGCGCCCCGGTCGCCACCGGCAGCGCCGCCAGCGTCGCCGGCAGCACAAGGGCAGCCTTCCACCGGCTGCGGCGATCGCTCAGGGCTGAGCGCACCGACGCGGCCACGCGCTTCATGCGCCATGGCCGCTGCGCCGCCACCTTGCTGTTCTTCCCCATGCTCGCCGGCCACCGCTCTGCGCAGGTTCTCCGGCTATATCGGCAAGCGGTGCGGCGGGGTTTAGTTCCTCCGGCAGGGGCGAGGCGGCCCTACGCCGCCCGGGTACGCGGGTCGGCACGCGCCAGCTCGAACGCTTGCGCCACCAGCTCGTAGGAGCGGCGCCGGCTGGCATAGTCGCCGGTGATAGTGAGCACCATCAGTTCGTCGGCCCGGGATTGCCCGGCGAGCGCGAGCAGCCGCTCGCGCACCTCGCCGGGTTCGCCCAGCACGAGCCGCGCCCGCTGCTGGCGCGCGTAGGTGCGCTCGGCCTCGGACCAGGGGTGGGCGTCGGCCTCCTCGAGCGTGGGGATCGGCGCCTCCACGCCGCGCGCCATGTGAACGCGACGCAGGTCCATGCTCTTGGCCAGCCGCTCGGCGCGCTCGCGGGTTTCCGCGCACACTGCGGCCACGCACAGGAGCGATCGCGGCGCGGCCACGCGCGCCGATGGCCGGAACTGCGCGCGGTAGTCGCGCATCACCGGGTGCGCGCCCTCGCCGCCGATGAAATGGGCGAACGCGAAACGCAGGCCCAGGTGCGCCGCGAGCGCGCCGGAGTAGTCCGAGGAACCGAGCAGCCAGATATCCGGGGCGCCCGGACCCTCGGGCTGAACCCGCACCCGCGCGAAGGGATGCTCGGGCGGCAGCGTGCGCTCGAGGTAGCCGGCCAGCTCCGCGACCTGCTCCGGAAAGCGCTCCGCGCCCGCCTGGAACCCGCCGCCGGGTCCGCGCGCGAGCGCCTGCGCGGTGCGCAGTTCGCCTCCCGGCGCGCGCCCGATGCCCAGGTCGATGCGCCCCGGGTAGAGCGCCTCCAGCATGCGGAATACCTCGGCCACCTTCAGCGCGCTGTAGTGCGGCAGGAGCACGCCACCGGTGCCCACGCGCATGCGGCGGGTCTCGGCCGCGACGCGCGCGGCGAGCACTTCCGGGCAGGGGTCGGCCAGCGCGGCGATGGCGTGGTGCTCCGCGAGCCAGTAGCGGTGATAGCCGAGCTCGTCGGCGAGCTTCGCCAGCGCGATCGTTTCCCGCAGCGCGTCGGCCGCGGAGTGCCCCGAAACGATGGGAGACTGATCGAGTATCCCGACCTTCATGACGGCCCGCCCCGCCGCACGCGGCGCGTCTTCAGTCCGCCATCCAGATCAGTCCGGCGACGACCAGTGTCAGCACGCAAGTCACCTGGAAGATGCCCCAGATGCGACGCTTGTCGGTGGGCGTGACGCCCCCTTTCTTTTTCGATGCCTGCCAGATCTCGATTGCGATGAGGACGATACCCGCCGCGAAGGTGATGCTTCCCCACATGAGCACGGACAGTCTCCCCCCGGCGGTTGGCCCGCGCCATGTTACCGCGTTTCCCCGCGCCCACCCGCGGGAAACGCCCAGCGGTGAAGCGGGAGCAGCATGACCGCGTAGGCGAGCAGCAGCGCGCCGAGCAGGACGAAGGCGGCGTGGATGCCGAGCCCGTCGGCAAGCGCACCCACCACGAGCGGTGTGGTCATGTTCGACAGGTTCCATCCGATGCCGCCGTAGGACATCGCCGATCCGCGCTGCTCGACCGAGGACACGCCGCTGATCAGCATCTGGAAGTACACCGAGATGAGGCCCGAGCCGAGCCCCATGACGAAAAGGCACGCGCCCAGCCACCAGGCATCCGCGATCAGCGGCGAGGCCCCCAGCGAGAGCGCGATGCTCGCGCAGCACCAGAACGGCACGCGCCGGTCCGCCGCGGAGCGCACCCAGCGCGCGAGGGCGATGCCCGCGACGATGGCGCCGATCGAGCGCAGCGGCAGCAGCAGGCCGATCTGCTCCGAGGTGTAACCCTCGCTCACCAGCAGCATCGGGTGAAAGGCGCCCGAGACGGTGAGCGGCAGCACCGACAGGAACGCGCAGGCCATGGCGAAGTAGAGCGGGCGCATCGCCGCGAGCCGGCGGTAGATGCCGAGCATGCCGCGCGCCGGCCCCGAGGCGCGCGCGTGCCGGTGGCGGATGAGCGCGGTGAGCCCCATCGACACCAGGCAGGAGCCGGCCGCGATCAGGAAGCTTCCGGCGAAGCCCGCCAGCAGTGCGAGACTTCCGCCGGCGACGGTGCCGGTGATCTGTCCGGCGTTGGTGGTGGAGTTGAGCATGCCCATGTTGCGGCTGCGGTCCCCGGGAAGCTGGCTGCCCAGCGACCAGTTGGCCGGCCAGAACGAGGCGCGCGAAATCACGAACAGGCACTGCCCCAGCATCAGCCCGGCGTAGCCCGCCGAGGCCGTGTAGGCGGCGCAAGCGGCGATCGCGGCCAGGCACGACAGGTACAGCACGTTCCGAGGGCCCAGCCGGTCCACCCAGGCGCCGCCGACAAGGTTGAAGGCGAGCTGCAGCACGACCGGCAGCGCCACCAGGCTCCCCAGCCCCACGCCCGACATGCCCAGCTCGATCGCGTACAGCGGCAGCAGCACGTGGATCATGCCGTGCGTGAAGTTCCAGGCGAAGGCGCTGGTATAGAAGGGGCTGAACACGCGCGCGAGCGAAGCGTCCGCGCCGCGTTGCGGAGTGCACGGCACGGGAGGCCGCACAGATTATCGCCGCTCGATTCGCGCCGCGCCAAACCCGCGGTTTCGCGCCGCGCGGGAGCCGCGGTTTCGCGCCGCGCGGGAGTCGCGGTTTCGCGTTGCGCGGGAGCCGCGGTTTCGCGTCGCGCGGGAGTCGCGGTTTCGCGTCGCGCGGGAGTCGCGGTTTCGCGTCGCGCGGGAGTCGCGGCTTGCCGCCGCAGTTGCGACCGGCTAATGTTGCGCTGCCCGCCGCGGCGAGCCGAGCGCGGCGGCGGGCTTGGACTCGGGGGAACGCGTGGAGCCGCACGTCTACTGGTTCATCGCCGGGTTCCTGCTGGTGATCGCGGAGCTCACCACCGGGACCTTCTACCTGGTGGTGCTCGGCGTGGCGGCGTTCGCCGGGGGCGCGGTGGCCTGGACCGGCGCCGAGTTCTGGCTGCAGGCGGTCGCGAGCGCGGTGGTGGCGATCGCCGGCGCCGTCTGGGTCCACCACTGGCGCGCCGGCGTCCAGGGCGATTCGATGCCGCCGCTGGATTTCGGCCAGCCCGCGGCGTTCGAGTCCTGGGTGAGCCGCGAGGAACGGCGCGCGCGGGTGCAGTACCGCAACACCCAGTGGGACGCGATCGTCGAGGGAGCGGCGGAGGCCGCGCCGGGGGAAGTCTTCTACATCGTGTCGGTCGATGGCAACACGCTCAAGGTCTCCAAGACCCGCCCGGCCTGAGGGCCTCGCGGACGCAGTCGTCCTGCCCAGGCTCCCGCAAGGAGGGTCCATGTTCGCTCGCGTCATCGGTGTCCTGATACTGTCGGCCATCATCTGGAGTTTCGAGCAGACGCGCGCCTTCTCGATCCCCTTCCTCGTCATCGCGCTGGCGATCGTGTTCGTGATCGAGGGCGTGCGCGTGGTGCCGCAGCAGAACGCCTGGGTGGTGGAACGCCTGGGCAAGTTTCACGAGATCCTGCAGCCGGGCCTGAACGTCATCATCCCGTTCATCGATCGCGTCGCCTACCGCCATTCGCTGAAGGAGGTGCCACTGGACATTCCCGAGCAGATCTGCATCACCAAGGACAACACCCAGCTCGGGGTGGACGGCATCATCTACTTCCAGGTCACCGACCCGCGCCTGGCTTCCTACGGCTCGGAAAACTACGTGCAGGCGATCACCCAGCTCGCGCAGACGACGCTGCGGAGCGAGATCGGCAAGATGGAGCTGGACAAGTCCTTCGAGAGCCGCGAGGAGATGAACCGGCAGGTGGTCTCGGTGCTGGACGAGGCCGGGCGCTCCTGGGGCATCAAGGTGCTGCGCTACGAGATCAAGAGCATCACCCCGCCCGAGTCGATCCTGCGCGCGATGCAGCAGCAGATCACCGCGGAGCGCGAGAAGCGCGCGGTGATCGCCAAGTCCGAGGGCGAGCGCCAGCAGGACATCAACATCGCCGAGGGCAAGAAGCAGTCGGACATCCTCAAGTCCGAAGGCGAGAAGACCGCCGCCATCAACCGCGCGCAGGGCGAGGCGACCGCGATCCGGGTGATCGCCGAGGCGACCGCGGCGGCGGTCGAGGCGGTGGCCGGTTCGCTCGCCAAGGAAGGCGGCCAGCAGGCGGCGAACCTGAAGATCGCCGAGGCCTCCATCGACGCCTTCGCCGGCCTGGCGAAGACGGGCAACACCCTCATCGTGCCCTCCAACCTCGCGGACGTGTCCTCGATCCTCGCCACCGCGATGACGGTGCTCGACCGCGCGCGCACCGGCGCACTGCCGGCGGCGACGCGCTGAGGCGGCCGGGCTGCGCTCCCCTCGGCCGCTTCGAGGTTCGAGGGCGCGCGCCTCGCGCCGTTGCGGGTGAGCGCCGCCGCGACCTTCACTGCGGCTTGATGTTGTTGTCGCGGATCACCTTGCCCCACTTCGCCAGATCGCTCCGCATCACCGCGGCCAGTTCATCGGCGCTGCTGCCGATGGGGCTGAAGCCGACCGTGGCCAGGCGCTGGACCACCTCGGGGCTGCGCAGCGCGGCGGCCACGTCCGCGTTGACCTTGCGCGCGATCTCGGGCGGCGTCCCCGCGCGCGCGAGCATGGCGTTCCAGGACTGGCCGGTGGCGTCGGGCACGCCGGCCTCGGCGATCGTCGGTACCTCCGGCAGCG
>JADLDQ010000434.1 GCA_020846575.1 Burkholderiales bacterium | reverse complement strand
TCATCCTTCGACCTCGCAAGGCGCTCGCGGTCTTCCGCCGTCGCGGCGAACCGGGCCAGGAACGTGCGCGCGCCGTCCGGAAAGTCGGAAGCGTACCACTTGAAGATGGCCGAGATCTCCGGCACCGGCCCACCTGCCCGGTTGCGGAGCGGATCGTTGACCCAGGCGCGCGCGGCCGTGTCGAGTTGCTCCTGAAGATGCGCGGCCTCGAACGCGAAAGGCTGCAGCCGCGGGCAACTCATGCTGGCGCAGTTCACCGCCGCGTGCACGCGGCCGTCCTTCCACGTCGGACGCAGGATGCCGTTCTCGATGCGGTCCAGCGAGCAATCCTCCGCGCCGATCTTGAAGCGCGTGGCTTTCCACGCGGTGACGCCATCCGCCGACTTCACCTGCCCCAGACTGTAGCGGTTCCAGTCCTTCTCGTTCTCGGGAAGGGTCTCGAGCACCACCTTAAGCGTGAATGCGTTGTACGCGTTGATCCAGACCGCAAAGCGTTCGTCGCCGGAGGCCAGCTTCTCCGGATCGGTAGCCTGCAGCCTGTGGAGGTACTCCTCCAAGGCCTCGCCGTCGCGCTTGAAGCCCGCGTAGTCCACAAGGCCATCTTTATCGATGTGCCTTTTCAAGAGCGCGTCGAAGGGCGCGTGATCGAAGACCTCGCGATTCCACTCCTTCGCGAACGGTTCGCGCCATGCGATCTCGATGCGTTTCGGCGCGCGAATCTCCAGAAACGGCCCGGCCGGCGCCGGCGGCGCGGAGGTCTCCGTATCCTCAACGCCGCAACCGCTCAAGATGACGAGCGCCACCGCCGCGAACAGCGATAGGATCATGCGCATGGCCTATCCTTCCTTTAGGGTCAGGTGCGACCGGATCGTCGCTGCATCCGGCGCGCCTTCCTTGATCTGCACCGGACTGGCGAGCAAGCTGTCCAATCTGACTTCGCCGTTGGGTTCGAAGCGCCCGAAACTCAGCGTCCCGGTCGGACATTCGTTGACGCACGCGCTGCAGCGCACGCATTCGGGATCCTGCATCGGCAGTCCCTTGTTCGCGAAGTTCATGACGTCGATGCCCTG
>JADLDQ010000102.1 GCA_020846575.1 Burkholderiales bacterium | reverse complement strand
CGTTCCGAGACCGACTCCAGGAGCCAGATCGAGCGCAGGGAACCATCGATTCCAATGAGGCAATACAACCCTCGCGAGCGCCGGCCATGAGCTTTCGGCAGGGAAAGCTGAGCACCAAGCTGGTGGGCGTCGCGCTGAGTCTGCTGCTGGTCGGGTTCGTCGCGATCGGCTTCACGCTGCTCGCGTCCTGGAAGCTGGAGGGCGGGGCGGCGGCGATCAACGACATGGGCAGCGAGCGCATGCGCGCCTATCGCATCGCCTTCCTGTTGACCGAGACTCTGCACGATCCGGCGCGCTCGGGGACGGCGCGCGGCGCACTGGAGCGCGAGATCCAGGCCTTCGAGGGCGTGCTGATCGCGCTGATGCGCGGCGACCCGGCACGGCCGCTGTTGCTGCCGCGCGTCCCGGCGATCGCCGCGGAAGCCGATGCCGTGCTGGCCGAGTGGAAAAACACGATCCGCCCGCGGATCGAAGCCGCGCTCCTCGCGGCCGAGGCCGCGGGCGGGCGCGAGCGCGCGAGCGCGTTGCACCTGGGCATCGAGCCGTTCGTGCAACGCATCGACCATCTGGTGCGCGCCATCGAACAGGACAACACCCGTAACGCCGAATACCTGCGCTACATGCAGTTCGGGCTGGTCCTGCTCGCGATGACCGGCACGGTCGCCCTCATTTACCTGATGTTCCTGCTGGTCGTGCGGCCGGTGAACCGCCTGCAAGAGAGCATGCAGCGCATCGCGAACGGGGAACTCACGACGCGGCTGCCCGTGGAAACCAACGACGAATTCGGCGAGCTGGCTCGCGGCTTCAACCGCATGGCGAGCCGCCTGCACGAACTGTACAACTCGCTCGAGGAGCGGGTGGCGATCAAGACCCGCAGTCTGGCGGAGAAGAACCGGGACCTGCACACGCTGTACGAGGTGAGCGCGCTGCTCAATGAACCCGGTTCCACGGAGCAGCTGTGCCGCGGGTTCCTGCGCAAGCTGATCGCCGTGCTCGAAGCCCAGGCCGGATCGGTCCGTCTCATCGATCCGCGCTCGCGCCTCCTGCACATGTACGTGCAGGAGGCGCTGCCGGCCGCGTTCGCCGAACAGGAGCAGTGCCTGGGAATGGGTGAATGCGTGTGCGGGGACGTGGCGCAGGCGGGGGCGTACGCGGTGCGCACGTTCGCCTCCGATGCCGCCATCGATACCCGTTGCGCGAGGGCGGGCTACCGCACGGTGGCCGCGTTCACCGTACACTTCCAGGGCCAGAGTCTGGGAATCTTCAACCTCTACTACCGGGAACCACGGGAGATTCCGGCGCACGAGCGCCAGTTGCTGGAGACGCTGGGTCAGGATCTGGGCGCCGCGATCGAGCACCTGCGCCTGGTCTCGCGGGACAAGGAACTCGCAATCTCCGAGGAACGCAACCTCCTCGCGCAGGACCTGCACGACAGCATCGCGCAATCCCTTGCCTATCTGAACCTCCAGGCGCAGATGCTCGAGGATTCGCTCGGTCGTCGAGACATCGACGAGGCGCGCGCCACCCTGGCGCAGATCCGGGTCGGCGTCCAGGAGAGCTACGACACCGTACGCGAGTTGCTGGTGCACTTCCGCACCCGTGTCAGTCAGGGCGACATCGAGTTCGCCATCTCCGATGCGCTCGAGCGCTTCCACAAGCACACCGGGATCCGTACCTCGTGCGAGGTCTCGGGCAGCGGCGTGCCCCTGTCGGCCGAGCAGCAAGTCCAGGTACTGCACATCGTCCAGGAGGCTCTGTCCAACGTGCGCAAGCACTCGGGTGCGACCCAGGTGCGGCTGCAGATGCAGCGCGACCGCAGCTACGTGTTCCGCGTCGCCGACAACGGGCGGGGGTTCGACGCCGAGCGCGCGCAGGACGGCGCCGGCCGGCAGGTCGGCCTGCGCATCATGAGGGAGCGGGCGCAGCGGATCGGCGCTCAGGTGCGCATCGATTCCCGCACCGGGCAGGGCAGCGAGGTGACCCTCACTCTGCCGGTGACGAAGGAGGCGGCATGAGCGCGAAGGGCCGTCCCGAGCGCGAACCCCTGGCGCGAAGCGGCAGGGTGATCCAATGAGCGCGAAGGTCCGCTCCGGGCGCGAATCCCCGGCGCGAAGCGTCAGGGAAGCAACACGCCCGGCCGCAGGCCACGGGGCGCACTGAAGAAGCCGATCCGGTGCAAGAGCACGTGTGTCTTCAACCGCTTGCCACCCGTTTCTCGATACTCCAATGAGCGGACTGCGCATCTTTCTCATCGACGATCACAATCTGTTCCGCAGCGGCGTCAAGGCGCTGCTGGCGCGACAGTCCGATCTGCAAGTGGTTGGAGAGGCCGCGGACGCGCTGGAGGGCCTGAAACGCGCCGCCGAGCTGAAGCCCGACGTGGTGCTGCTCGATCTCAACATGCCGGGGATCTCGGGCCGCGAAGCAGTGCAGATGCTGGCCGAAGAAGTGCCCGGGGCGCGCGTGCTGATGCTGACGGTGTCGGAAGACGCGGATGACCTGGTCGAGACGCTCAGAGCCGGGGCACACGGCTATCTTCTCAAGAACATCGATGCGGATTTCCTGGTGGACGCGATCCGGCGCGCGGCTCGCGGCGAGGCGGTGATGTCGCCGCAGATGACGAGCAAGCTGGTGCAGGGACTGCAGCGTGGCGCGCGCGAGGTCTCGGAGGTCGACGACAGGGACAGGATCAGCCCGCGCGAGCGCGAGATCCTGGCGCTGCTCGCGCGCGGCGGCAGCACCAAGGAGATCGCGCGCGATCTGAAGCTTGCCGAGAGCACCGTCAAGATCCACGTTCAGAACATCCTGCGCAAGCTCAAGCTCACCAGCCGGGTGCAGGCGGCGGTCTACGCCGTCGAGCGCGGAATCGCCGACAAAGGGGAGTGACCCAGCCCGCAGGGCCGGCGCCGTGCCAGGCTCGGCGGCCCGGGCGCGCCCGACCGGCCCGGCTCACCATCCGCCGGAAGAACTAGTCCGATCGGCGGATCCTGATCCGGCCGGATCGTTCTAACGCGCTCGCGTACCCCTCCGCATGACGAATGGCACCCGCTCCCTGCCGCCCTTAGGCTCACGGGCGAGTAAAGGCGTGGCACCGCCACGAACCGGCCGCGCAAGGCGAGCGCCGCGGCCAGCGGGAGCGAAGCATGGGCACGCAGGCCGCTTCGACCAGGGCGAGACTCGGCAGCGTGCTGCACGTCTGGATGCCCGAGGACAGGGCATTCTGGGTGCGCGAGGGCAAGGCAATCGCCAGACTCAACCTGTGGATCTCGATTCCGGCCCTGCTCCTCGAGCACGCCGTGTGGATGGTGTGGAGCGTCCTGGTGGTCAGCCTGCCTGGCATCGGCTTCAAGTTCTCCACCAACCAGCTGTTCTGGCTGGCGGCGCTTCCCGGTCTGAGCGGCGGGGCGCTGCGCGTTTTCTATTCGTTCATGGTGCCTGTTTTCGGCGGGCGCAAGTGGACCGCGATATCGACGATCACCCTGCTCGTGCCCGCGCTCGCCATCGGCTTCGCGCTCCAGGATCCGAATACCACGTACCCGATGTTCATGCTCCTCGCGCTTCTTTGCGGCCTGGGCGGCGCCAACTTCGCCTCGAGCATGGCGAACATCAGCTTCTTCTTCCCCCCCGAGCGCAAGGGCTCGGCGCTCGGTCTGAACGCCGGGTTCGGCAACCTGGGCGTTTCGCTCGCCCAACTGGCGGTGCCTCTGGCGGTGACCGCCGGCATCTTCGGAGCGCTGGGAGGCGAGCCGCAGATCCGGGCCGCGGATGGGAGTCGCCTGTGGCTCCAGAACGCAGGGTTCATCTGGGTGCCGTTCATCGTCGCCTCGGCGGTCGCGGCCTGGTACGGCATGAACGACATCGCAGGCGCCCGGGCGTCCTTTCCGGAACAGGCGGTGATCTTCCGGCGCAAACACAACTGGCTGATGTGCTGGCTCTACCTCGGGACTTTCGGTTCGTTCATCGGGTACTCGGCGGCCTTCCCCCTGCTCGCCGGGTCGCAGTTTGCGCAGGTCGACGCGCTTTCCTTCGCGTTTCTCGGCCCGCTGGCCGGGGCGCTCGCGCGTCCGTTCGGCGGCTGGCTTGCGGACAGACTGGGCGGCGCACCGGTCACTTTCTGGGCCTTCGCCGTCATGGCGTTCGCTGCGGCGGGTGCGCTGTATTTCCTGCCCAAGGAGGCCGGGCCGCTCGCCCTGCCGTGGGGACCCGTCCAGGGCGACTTCGACGGCTTTCTGGCCATGTTCGCGCTGCTGTTCCTCGCCGCCGGCATCGGGAACGGCTCCACGTTCCGGATGATCCCGGTGATATTCCTCACCGAGCGCGTGCGCGAGGCGCAAGACCGCAGCACGGAAGCGCGGGAACAGGCGGTCAGGGAAGCCGGCAAGGAGGCCGCCGCAGTGCTCGGATTCGCTTCGGCGATCGGCGCCTTCGGCGGCTTCTTCATTCCCAAGAGCTTCGGCACGTCGATCTCCGTGACCGGCGGGCCCGAGGGCGCGCTGTACTGCTTCATCGTCTTCTATCTCACGTGCATCGCCGCGACCTGGCGCTGCTACACCCGCAAGCGGGCGCAGATGCGATGCTGAAACCACGGATTTTCGCCAACACCGTCAAGCACGGGACACTCGATACCCTGGAGAGGTTGTCAAAATGAAGACTCGACGTTCTGCAATGCGCACCAACCTGGGCGCGCTGGTCGCGGCCGCGGGATGCTTGGTCGCATCCTCGTCGCCGGCGCTGGCGCAGGCGGATGCGGCGGCCCGCGAGGGCGCGGTCCTTTTCCGGCAGCACTGCGTGGCCTGCCACACGATCGGAGGCGGGCGTCTCGTCGGGCCGGACCTGAAGGGCGTGAGTGAACGCCGCAGCGAGGACTGGCTCACGCGCCTGATCGGCGATCCCGAACGCATGTTGAAGGAGGATCCCGACGCGGCGGCGCTGCTCAAGGAATACGGCGTTCCGATGCCGCGGGCGGACCTGTCGCCACCGCAGATCGCCGCTGTGCTCGCCTTCTTCAAGGGGGCCCAGCCGGCGCCGGCCGGCACGCCCCAGGAATTCGTACCGACCCTGGTGCTCAGCCTGGCGGCGATGCTCGTGCTCACCTTGATCGGTCTGGTCGCGGGAAACAAGAAAGTCCATGAGGGGGCAGCATGAACAGCAGATGGTTCGACTTCACCGAAGATTCCCGATCCTGGGAGGACTTCTACCGCAACCGCTGGTCCTATGACTACTCCGTGCGCACGAGCCATGGGGTGAACTGCTCGATGGCCTGCAGCTGGGAAGTGTTCGTCAAGGACGGATTGATCTGCTGGGAGCTGCAAAAGACCGACTACCCCCAGATCGATCCCGATATCCCGAACGTCGAACCCCGCGGCTGCCAGCGCGGCGCGACCGCCTCCTGGTATCCGTACAGCCCGTTGCGCCCGAAGTACCCGTATGTGCGCAAGGTGCTGTGGGACTTCTATGCGGCCGAACGCAGCAAGGGCCGGGATCCGGTCGAGGCCTGGGGCAACATCGTAGAAGACGAAGCGAAGGCGCAGCAATACAAGTCGGCCCGCGGCAAGGCGGGCTGGAAGCGGGTCACCTGGGACGAGGCGGTCGAGCTGGCCGCCGGCGCCCAGATCTACACCATCAAGAAATACGGCGCCGACCATATCGCCAACTTCTCGCCGATTCCCGCGATGAGCCTGCTCAGCTTCATTTCGGGCCACCGCTACAACAACCTGATCGGCGGTATCTACTGCAGCTACTACGAGTGGTACCACGACCTGCCGCACGTGTCGGCCTCGATGTTCGGCGACCAGACGGAGAACTGCGAGAGTTCCGACTGGTACCAGGGCACCTACTGGGTGGTCGCCGGATCCAACATCAACATGACGCGCACCGCGGACTGCCACTTCCTGCCCGAGGCGAAATACCGGGGAACGAAGGTGGTGGTGCTCTCGCCGAACTACTCGGACGTGAGCAAGTACGCGGACACCTGGGTCCCGCTGGTCCCGGGCAGCGACGGCGCCTATCTGATGGCCTGCATTCACGTCATCCTGAAGGAATTCTACGCGGACCGGGAGACGCCCTACTTCACCGGCTACGTGAAGCAATACACCAATCTGCCGTTTCTCGTGCTGCTGGAACGCGACGGCGACAAGTACCAGATGGGACGTTTCCTGCGGGCTTCGGACATCGCCGAGTACGCCGAAGAAGAGAACGCGGACTGGAAGCTGATCATGACCGACCGCCAGGGGAAGCTGCACGTTCCCACGGGCTCGGTCGGCTTCCGCTGGGAGAAGGAACCCACGGGTAACTGGAACCTGCAGCTCAAGAACGCGGTCACCAAGGAGGACTTCGACCCGCTGCTCACGCTGCTTCCCGAGGAAGCGGGACGGGCCATGGTGTCCTTCAGCGATTTCACCAACACCTTCAGCATCAAGATCGGCAAGACCAAGGGAGAAGGACAGGCCGCGCAGGAACTCCTGCGCGAGGTTCCGGCAAGGAAGATCAAGGGCAAGAACAAGGAATACCTCGTCACCACCGCGTTCGACCTGCTGATGGCGCAGGCCGGCGTCGCGCGCGGCCTGAGGGGCGACTATCCGACCTCCTACGACGACCCGAAACCCTACACGCCGGCCTGGCAGGAGTCGCAGACCGGCGTCAGCAGGAACCTCGCCATACAGGTGGGCCGGGAGTTCGCGGAGAACGCCGAGAAGACGAAAGGAAAGTCGCTTTTCATCACCGGGCCGGGCGTGCAGCACTTCTACCACGGCGCTTCGATGTACTACCGCAGCCAGGCGGTGATGCTGGCGCTGTGCGGGTGCAACGGCGTGAACGGCGGCAACTTCAACCACTATGTCGGCACGCAGGCCACGCGTCTCAACGCGGCGTTCGTGAACCTGAGCGGCGCGCTCGACTGGCAGCGGCCGCCGCGCCTGATGAACACCACCTCGCTGTGGTACTTCCACACCGGCCAATGGCGCTACGACTCGATGCAGCTCGACACGCAATGGGCCGCGGGCGCCAAGAAGCTTCCCGAGTACAACCACGCCGCCGACCTCAATGCGCTGGCGATCCGCTCCGGGTGGCTGCCGTTCTTCCCCCAGCTCGACAAGAAGAACCCGATCACGGTGTACGAGGACGCGGTCAAGGCCGGGTGCAAGACCGACGCCGAGGTGAAGGAGTGGGTGGTGCGCCAGGTGAAGGAGGGACGGCTCAACTTCGCCATCAACGACGTGGATGCGAAGGAGAACCAGCTCAAGGTGCTGACGGTGTACCGCGGTAACCTGATCGGCACCAGCATGAGGGGACACGAACTGACGCTGAAGCACTTTCTCGGCACGCACCATAACGCGCTCTGGGATAACGAGCCGGCGAAGGGCAAGGTCAAGGAGATCCAGTGGCGCGAACCCTCGCCCATGGGCAAGCTCGACCTGCTGGTCAATCTGAACTTCCGCATGGATTCGACGGCGAACTATGCCGACGTGGTGCTGCCGGCGGCGTTCTGGTACGAGAAGTACGACGTCACCTTCGGCGACATGCACACCTTCGTGCATCCGCTGACCCCGGCGACGGAACCGCCCTGGGAGGCGAAGCACGACTGGGACGCGTTCAGGATGCTGGCGAAGAAGTTCTCGGAGCTGGCGCAGAAGCACTTCCCCCGGCCGGTGAAGGAAGTGGTGATGAACGCGCTGTGGATGGACAGCGCCGACCAGCTGGCGCAGCCCCTGGGCATCGTGAAGGACTGGCGCAAGGGCGATACCGAACCCGTGCCCGGAAAGACCTTCCCGAACGTCGCCGTCGTGGAAAGGGACTACACGAAGGTCTATGACAAGATGGTTTCGCTCGGCCCCCTGGTCAGCCAGGCCAAGGGCTACGGCGCCAAGGGCCAGTACACGGATCTGACGCCGATCGTCGAGGAGGAACTGAAGCACAACGACGTACTCGACGTGAAGAACGATCGCGTGTACTTCGAGAAACCGCAGCAGGCGTGCGAGCTGATTCTGCAGATCTCTCCGGAACTCAACGGACGGCTGTCGTGGCTGTTCTTCAAGGAAATGGAGAAGAAAGTCGGCCTGCCGATGGCCGACCTGGTCGAAGAGGTGAAGAACAACAAGGTTCACTACAAGGACATCATCTCGCAGCCGAGGAGAATCCACACCACGCCCCAGTGGAGCGCCATCCTGAACGACAAGGGCGGCAAGGCGAGAACGTTCGGACCCTGGACCATGAACGTCGAGCGGCTCAAGCCCTGGCATACGCTCTCGGGCCGGCAGGAGATCTACTACGATCACCAGGCGATCCGCGAACTGGGCGAGGGTCTGCCGACCAACAAGCCGCCGCTCGACATGGCGGCCATCGGGGACATCAATCTCGCCAAGGCGGAATCGAAGTCCAAGGTATTCCGCTTCATCACGCCGCACGGCAAGTGGCAGATCCACAGCTCGTTCCGCGACCACTGGCCGATGATGCACATGTCGCGGGGCGGTCCCACCGTCTGGCTCAACCCGGACGACGCCCGGGAAATAGAAGTCGTGGACAACGACTGGGTCGAGATGTACTGCGAGAACGGCATCGAGGTCGTGCGCGCCGTGGTCAGCCACCAGGTGCCCAGAGACATGGCGATCACCTACCACCAGGTCGAACGCCATATCAACGTGCCGTTCTCGCCGCTCGCCAAGAAGCGCAACGCCTCCGACCTGCGCGGCGGAAACAACAACGCGACCACCCGCATTCTCATGAATCCGCACACCATGATCGGCGGCTACGCGCAGTTCAGCTACTACATCAACTACTGGGGAACCAGCCCCTCGGAAAGGGATCACGGGGTGCTTATCCGCAAGATGCCCCTCGCGCCCGGCAAGGGCGTCGTCTATCAGGAGCAGGAGCTTCACCTGCTGCCGCAGGAATAGCTCTTCGGCGCGGGCAAGCTCTACCGGTCAACACGAGAAGGGGTCACTCATGAGGGTGAAAGCGCAATACAGCATGACGTTCAACCTGGAGAAGTGCATCGGCTGCAACACCTGTACGGTCGCCTGCAAGAACGTATGGACGAACCGGGAAGGCGCCGAGTACATGTGGTGGAACAACGTCGAGACCAAGCCGGGTATCGGCTATCCCAAGCGCTGGGAAAACCAGGATCTTTGGAAGGGCGGCTGGGTGCGCAAGGGCGAGAAGCTCGAACTGCGCTACGGCGGCAAGGCGTACCGGTTGATGAATCTGTTCTTCAACCCGCACATGCCCGAGATGGGGGACTACTACGGCGGCGACGTGTACACGTTCAGCTACGACGATCTGCACACGCGCGAGTCGCTGGCGCAGCAGCCCGTGGCGCGGCCAAAGTCCATGGTCACGGAGCAGGAGGACATTCCCATCACCTGGGGCGTGAACTGGGAGGACAACGCCGGCGGCGCGCACGTGACGGGCAAGCAGGACATCAACTTCAAGGGGATGAGCAAGGAGGAGCACGAGGCCTACCTGAGGCTGCGCGACGTGTTCTACTTCTACCTGCCGCGCATCTGCAACCACTGCATCAATCCCGGGTGCGTCGGTTCGTGCCCATCCGGCGCGGCGTACAAGCGCGAGGAGGACGGTATCGTCCTCATCGACCAGAACCGGTGCCGCAACTGGCGCTACTGCGTCTCGAGCTGCCCCTACAAGAAACCGTACTACAACTGGTCCAGCGCGAAGATGGAGAAGTGCATCCTGTGCTTCCCGCGCGTGGAAACCGGCCTGCCGCCGGTGTGCTTCCACTCCTGTGTGGGCAAGATCCGCTCCTTCGGCGTGATCCTGTATGACCTGGACCGGGTACAGGAGGCCGCGCTCGCCGACGATCGCGACCTGGTGAGCGCGCACAGAAGCATCATCCTCGATCCGTTCGATCCCGAGGTCATCGCCGCCGCGAAGAAGGAGGGGCTGGGCGACGACTGGATCGACGCGGCGCAGCGCTCCCCGGTGTACAAGCTGGTCAAGAAGTGGGAGCTGGCGCTGCCGCTGCACCCGGAGTTCAGGACGCTGCCGATGCTGTTCTACATCCCGCCGCTCGGCCCCCTGGTGACCAGCGCGGGGAAGAATTCGCCCAGCGACACCGACGTGTTCGACATGGAGAAGTCGAAGGGTGTGCTGCTGGGTCTGGACGAACTCGACAAGCTGCGCGTGCCCATGAAGTACCTCGCCAGCCTGTTCGCCGCCGGCAACGAGGAGGAAGTCAGGAAGTCGCTGCGCCGGCAGCTTGCGGTGAGGCACTACCAGAGAAGCATCCGGGTGGAGGGCAAGCCGGACGTGGAGGTGCTCGCGAAAGCGGGGATCTCGGAGGACGATGCGAAGGGAATCGTTCGCGGCGTGTCGCTCGCGTTCTACAACGAGCGCTTCGTCATACCCACCACCAAGCGCGAGGCGGCGGACATCAGTCCCTACACCGAGCGTGGCCTGGCGGGGTTCGCCGGCATGGGCCCGTGGGCGCCCCTGAAACGCAGGAAGAGCTACTTCCGGTCTCATCACGATGCGGACAAGACCTATGAGTGAGCCGCACGGCGACCTGCGGGAGACCTACGGCTGCATCGCGGAACTGTGGTGCAGCCCGCGAGATGTCGACCTGGACGAGGTGAAGGAGCGGGCGCGAAGGCTCCTGGGCGCGGTGGCGGAGCGCGACAGCGAGGCTGCGGCCTCGCTCGCTCGATTCCTGCAAAGCGCCATCGACGAGGAGCAGTACGTCGACCTGTTCGAACTGAATCCGCGCTGCCCGCTGTATCTCGGCAGCCACGTGTTCGATGAGCCGAAGACCTGCGCCCAGGCCGGCCTGTCCGACCGCAACGGCTACATGATCGAACTGCGGGGCATCTACGGGCATCTGGGCTTCTCGCCGAACGGCAAGGAACTTCCGGACTACCTGCCGCTCATGGTGGAGTTCCTGTCGCTCTCGGCCGGCTCCGGCGATCCGGTGAGAGGCAAACTCGCAAGAGAGTACGTGCTGCCCTATCTGCCACCGATACGCGCGAAGCTGAAGGCGCTGGACAGCCCCTATGCAGGTCTTCTGGACGCGCTCGAGCGTCTGTTGAAAACGGAGTTCGCGCAGGAGGTGAACCATGTTTGACGTGTTCTTTTTCGTCGCTTTTCCCTACATCGCGCTGCTGCTGCTCATCGGCGGGACGATCTACAGGGCATTCAGCGGGTTCCGGACCGTGGCCAGGGGCCGATGGCGGTGGAGCGCCCGCGGGGATCTCATGTGGACCACCCGTTCGACCGGTTTCTTCGGGCGTGCGTCCATCGGCCCCGCGGCGCTGTCGCTGCATTGGGGCATCCTGATCCTGTTCCTCGCGCACATCGCGGGCGTGATCGGCGGCGCGGCCAACTGGCCCTCCTGGGTGGGCTTCTTCCGCTGGACCGGCCTGTTCGGCGGCCTGCTGTTGCTGTACGGGCTCGTATGGGCGTTCATCCGCAGATGCACCATTGCGCAGGTGCGCTCGATGAGCTCGGCCGAGGACTTCATCGTCCTCCTGTTTCTCATCGTCATCGCGGGGCTTGGCCTGTACCACTCGTCCGTGCAGCTCGCGTTCGGCGTGTCCTATGCCGTCGGCCCGTGGCTCGTCGGCCTGTTCACGCTGCAGCCCGATGCCAGGCTCCTCGCGGAGGTCTCCATGACGATGAAGCTGCACATCATCATCGCGAGCGCGTTCTTCGCGTACCTGCCGTTCACCAAGCTCGTGCATCTGTTCAGCTTCCCGTGGTCCTACGCCACGCGCCCGCCGATCTCGATGCGCAGCTATGTCGGCCTGAAGAAGTGACTCGAATGCGATCGATTGCGGAGGTCGCAAAGCCGTGAACGATCGACCGTGAACGATCGCTCTCGAACCGGAAGAACACGAACGATGACCGAGAGGAAGGTGAACCGGTAGGACCCGGGGAATCACGAGTCGGGGAGATGTTCAGTCGTGCTGATCGGCGAACTGCATGTCGGAGGGCTGGTGATGGTGACGACCAGAGACAAGATCTACCTTGCGATCGTGGCCGTACTCGTGTTGGTCATTCTGGCGCTCGCCAACAGGTTCATCCTGAGCGCACCGGTCGTGGAAGTCGGCGACGGAAGACGCGGCATCACACTGGAGCACGGCGAGCACGCGCTCGTCCTGCGGGAAATGCGCAGTTTCCTGTCGGGGCTGCAGCAGCTCGTGGACGCTCTGGCGAACGACGACATGCACGAAGCGGCGAAGGCCGGGCGCTCACTCGCCAGGGCGGCCGAGAGCCCGATCCCGGGGGTGCTGTCGAGCAAGCTGCCCGTGGAATACAAGCTCTTTACGCGCAGCATCCAGCATCTCCTGGACAGGATGGCCGTGGAGACCGAGTGGGCGAAATTGCCCAAGCGTACGCTGTCGCAGGTGGCCGAGGTGATTCAGACCTGCGTGGCATGCCACGAGAAGTACCGCGTGGTGGTCGCGAGCGCCGCGGCGCCTGCCCAGGCGCACGACCCGGGTTCGCCGTCCCTGCCCGGCAAGAAGGAACCCTGAAGCCGAGGGGAGACGCCTGTGCCGCTGGCGGATTCCCGTGCCGCTGGCGGACTCCCGTGCCGCTGGCGGACTCCTGTGCCAGCAGGCGCGGTCCCGTGCCGCGCTGGCGCGCCCCGGCTCGCGTGTCCCGCAGGCGCGCTCTGGAGCGCCCGCGCGCGCCACGGCAACCGCCTCACTCCGGCTTGATACCGGCGATCGGCACCATCTTGCGATACAGCTCGATGTCCTTGCGGATCAGCGCGGCGAACTCCTCGGGCGAATTCCCGAGCACCTCCATGCCCGCGGCCTTGAGCTTGGGTACGCTGTCCGGGTCGTTGATCGCCTTGACCATCTCGGCGTGCGCCCGCACGAGTAGCGGCGCGCTCAGACCCCCGGGGCCGTAGAAGCCCAGCCAGTCGGCCGGACGCTGCACGCCGGGGAGCAGCTCGCCGATGACAGGCACGCCCGGCAGCTCCGCGATCGGGCGCTCGCCGAGCACCGCGATGGCGCGCGCCTTGCCCGAGCGCACCGCGGCCATGCCCGAGGTGTTGCTGAGGAGCACCAGCGGAACCTCGCCCGAGGCGATGGCCTGCGCGACCGGTGCGCCGCCCTTGTAGGGCACGTGCACGATGTCGGTCCTGGTCGCCAGGCGGATGATCTCCCCCATGATGTGAAACGACGAGCCGATGCCCGCGGTGCCGTAGGACACCTTGCCCGGGTTCTGCTTCACGTAGGCGAGGAGCTCCTGGAAGTTGATCGCGGGCACCGCGGCGTTCACCAGCATCACGCCCGACTGCGTCACCGGCGCGGTGATGGGAGTGAAGTCCTTGAGCGGGTCGTACGGCACCTTGCGCGCGGTGAACAGGATCGCGGTGTGCGTGCCCGAGGTGGTGAGCAGCAGCGTGTAGCCGTCAGGCGCGGAACGCGCCACGAATTCGCTGCCGATCGCGCCGGCCGCGCCCGGGCGGTTGTCCACCAGCACCGGCTGCCCCATCGAGACCGCCATCTTCTGCGCCGCGAGGCGCGCGACGATGTCGGTTGACCCGCCCGGCGGATAGGGCGAGACGATGCGGATCGGCTTCGCGGGATAACCCTGGGCGGCGGCGGCCGTCGCGGTGATCACACAGGCGGCGGCAAAAAGGCGCTGGAGCGTTGCATGGAGCGCTGGGTGCGGCATGTGAGCTCCGCTTGCGGTTGCGAGAAGGGTCAATGTTACCCGGATCGACCGCGGAGATGCCCTTGCGGCCGTGCGCCCTCCTCGGGGGACGCCGCGACCCGGCTGGGCATCCCGACCAGACCGGCGCCCGGCGAAAGACAATCCGCCCGCTGCGGCGCGGCAGGCGTCGATTGCGCTCGCCGGGCGATAATGCACCGGGCAAACCCCGAGGAGACCCGCGATGCTCAAGATCCGCCATCTCGCCTTCGCCAGTCGTAACCCGGGCAAGTCCGCGGAGTTCTACAAGAAGGCCTTCGGTTGGCGCGAGCTGCGGCGCACCGGCAAGGACCCGGACAACCCGAGCGGTGTGATCCTCTCGGACGGTTCGCTCAACATCTCCATCCTCAGCTTCTCGAACAACCAGACCGGCAAAGGCCCGGACTTCGAGGGCTTCCATCACATGGGCGTGGTGGTGGACGACGTGCCGGCGTGGGCCGAAAAGCTGGAGGCGATGGGCTCTGCGTGCATCGTGGGAGAGGACCGGATTCCGCCCGACGCCCAGTACGAGATCAAGTTCCAGGGTCCCGACGACGTGGTCTTCGACATCACCGATGTCGCCTGGCCGGGATCGACTGCGCTGGACGGCGCGCCCGCTCCTGAGCGGGTGCCGAGCGCCGCCGAGGAGGGGCGCTCGCGCTTTGCGCCGGGACAGGCCCCAGGGCCCCGGTCCCGTTCCTCATCGGGACCGGCGGGCAGCTCGCACTTTTCAAGCTAAAGCGGTCCTCCCGCCGCCGGGGTGCGTTCTTGCAGCGCCTCGGAACGAGCCGCAGGGGGTGCGCCCATGCGGGCAGCCGCGGCTATCGTTTCGCCACGACCCGGTTGCTGAACCTGCCGATCTGCGGGATTTCGAATTCGACGGTATCGCCGGGCTCGAGGAACCAGGAGCCGTCCTTCTTTTCCATCGCGGTGCCCTGGCAGGTGCCCGAGGCGAAGAGGTCCCCCGGGTAGAGCGTCTGGTCCACCGAGTAATACTCGATGATGCGCGGGAACTTGTAGATCATCTCCGACGTGTTCCCGTCCTGGCGCGCTTGCCCGTTCACCCAGGTGCGCAACGGCACGCCGTGCGGGTCGGGCAGCTCGTCCGCCGTCAGGATCCAGGGGCCCAGCGCGGCTGCGCAGTCGAAGTTCTTGTGGTGGCGCACCCAGTTCATGTCTTCCAGGTCGGTGGTCTGGTCACGCGCGCTGTAGTCGCAGAAGACGCTGTAGCCGAATACGTGGTTCATGGCGTTCGCCTCGGCGATGTCCTTGCCGGGGGTGCCGATGATCGCCGCGATCTCGCATTCGTAGTCGAACTGGCGGGTGCGCGAGGGGTATGTGACCGGGTCGCCCGGTCCGACCACGGTATCGGCGAACTTGATGAAGCCTGCCGGGCGCTTGGGGCGCCGCGAGGACTCGGGCGCCTTGTGCCGGGGCTCGCCGGCCGCCTCGCGCGCCATCGTGGCCGCCTGCGCGGCGTGTGCGTGCTCGGCGAAGTTGCGACCCATGCAGATGAGCTTGGACCCGAGGCTGGGCAGCGGCGCGCGCAGCGGCGTCGCACCGAGATCCAGAACGATCGGCTCGCCGCGCGGGCCGCGCGCCCAGTCTCCCAGCGGCCGCACGAACTCGAGCGCGGCGTACGCGGCGTCCAGGGCGGCGCGCCCCGCCTGGATGAATTTCAGCAGGTCCGAAGGCACGCGCGCGTCGGCCAGCTCGCCCGGCAAGGCCTCTCGCAGCTCGTGCCTCGCGTAGCTCGCGAAGGCGAGGTTGAGGTCGATGAGCTTCGCACCCTCCACCGCGGCGATGCGGTCGGGACCGTACTTGGCGATCTTCAATGGGCTTCTCCCGTTCGCCTGTTCATCCTCGCCGGCTGTGCACGCTCCCCGGCTGTGCACGCTCCCGGCGGCTGCCGGCGCCATGCTAGCCTGCGGCCGGCTCGATTGCACCCTCGAGACGATCACATGCCGGAGCCGAATCCCGGCGCCGGTACCTCTCCGGGGTGAGTGCACGGCCTTCAAGATCGTGGGCGCAGGTGCCGTATACGGATCCAGGTGGCCCGTTCGGGGCCGCTCCCGGGGTGGGCCAAGCCCCGGCTGCCCGCCGTGGAGAGCTCAGCCCTTGCGCACAGCCCAGGCCATCGTCGGCGACGCCGTGAAACTCGTTTCCCTGCCGGACATTTACCGGCGGGCCAAGCGCATCATCGACGACCCGAGATGCTCGGCCGGAGATCTCGCCGAGGTGATCTCCAAGGATGCCGCGATGAGCGCCCGCCTGCTGCGCCTGGTGAACAGCGCCTTCTGGGGATTCGGCGGCCAGATCGGGTCCGTGTCGCGGGCGGTGATGCTGCTGGGCACCCTGCACGTGCACGACGTGATTCTCGCCACCTCGGTCGCCCAGGTCTTCAGCGGCATCGCCCCGCGACAGATGGACCTGGCGCGGTTCTGGCGCGCGAGCGTCTACCGCGCACTGGCCGCGGCGAGCTTTGCGCGCAAGGCCGAACTGCCGGATGCGGAGCGCCTCTTCGTCGAGGGCCTGCTGAGCGATCTGGGCCACATGATCCTTTACCAGAAGCTGCCGGAACTGGCTGCCCGTGCACTGCAACTGGCCGGTGGCGATCCCGACGCACTGCCGGCCTTGGAGCGGGAGCTGATCGGCTGCGATTACGCGCAGGTCGGCGCTGCACTGGTCCGGTTCTGGGGACTTCCCGAGTGCTTCCGAGCGGTCATCGAGTTCCAGGACGAACCTGCCGCTGCCGGCGAGCACGCGCGCGAGGCGGCGCTGCTGCATGTCGCGGCGAGGCTCGCCGCCCGGCACGCTCAGGACTGCGCCGCTGCGCACACGTCTGGCGAGGGCTCGGAGCCGAGTGCGATCTCGGTGAACATCGCAGTGCCGGTCTGGGAGATCGTGGGCCTCGACGAACTGTGCATCCCCGAAGTGTCCGAGGAAGTCGGCGAGAACCTGGTCGCGGTGGTGGAGCTCTTCGGCCTGGGGTCGAGCGCCGCGCCCCCGCGGGCGGCTCTGCCCGCCTGATCAGACTCTCAGCCGGAAACTTCAGCCAGCGCCCGGCCTGGGCGCAGGACAGACTCCCGGCCGGAAACTTCAGCCCGCGCTCGGGCTGCGGCGCAGGACGGCGGCGCCGGCCGCACCGCAGGGCGGCGCCGACTTCAGTTACAGCCCGGAAGCCGCTATCATGGCGGCAAGTCCGCCGCTCGTTCCACATCCCCCGCCCGCAGCATCTCGCATCCCGCACTGCCCGGCGTTTCGCGCCGGGAAGAAGACAGGAGGCAGTCCATTCATGACCCGCAGTCCGTCTGCCCATTCGGAACGTCTCTCGGAGTCCGATCGCCAGCTGCTGCGCGATTCGGTGCGGGACTTCCTCGCCAGCCGCTGGCCCCCGGCGCAGGCGGTGGAACTCTCCGGCAAGCCGCAGGCGATTGCGGCGCTGTGGCAGGACATGGGCGCGCAAGGTCTGACCGCACTCGGCTCGGACGCGGCCGAGGGCGGCTTGCGCGAGATCGCGCTGGTCTTCGAGGAACTCGGACGGGCGGCCTGCCCGGCACCGCTGCTGGGAGGGGTCGCGGCCAACATCGCGCTCTCGGCGCAGCGCGAATCCCCTGCCGCCGCGGCGCTGCTCGATGCCCTGCGCGAGGGCAAGGCGCGGGTTGCGCTCGCGCTGGGCGCCTTCGACGGCGACGCTGCGGCCGGCCGCGCGCAGACTTCCGGGGGCGCACTGAGCGGCAGGATCGCGTTCGTCGAGGACGCGGCCTCGGCGACGCATTTCCTCGTGTTCACCGACGCGCCCGCCGGTGCCGCGATCGTGGCGGCGGGCGCGAAGGGGCTGACGGTCACCGAGACACCCGGCATCCCGGTGCCGCCGCTGGCGGAAATCGACCTGGAGCGCACGCCCGCCGACGCGCTCGCCGTCGATGCGCAACGGCTGCGCGAGGTCGCGCTGGTGGCGCGCGTGAGCTGCGCGGCGCGCGCCCTGGGCGCGGCGGGCCGCGCGTTCGAGCTCGCGGTGGAGCACGCCAAGGTGCGCAAGCAGTTCGGCCAGTTCATCGGGCAGTTCCAGGCGATCCAGCACAAGCTCGCCAACTGCCTCATCGACCTGGACGGTGTGCGCCTGTCGCTGGATTCGGCCGCCGACGCCCGCGACCGCGGCAGCGACGACTGGCGAGTGTTCGCCGAGGCGGCGCTCGCCTTCGCGGGGCCCGCGCTGCGCGAGGTGTCGATCCAGTCGCACCGCGCCCTGGGCGCGATCGGTTATGCCGAGGAGCACGAGGCGCCGCGCCACTTCCGGCGGGTGCACGGGGACGTGGTGCGCATGGGCGGCGCCCCGAGGGCGCGCGCGGCGCTTGCCGACTACTTGCTCGGCCCCGCGGGCCGCTGAGCGCGGACAAGCACGCCATGGCGGCACTTCCGGCGCACGATACGGGCTCTGCGGTCGCCGCCTTCCGGCAGGCGCTGCGCGCGTGGCTGGCCGAGAACTGGACGCCCGACAAGCGCGCGGCGCACGCGGCGAAACCGTTCAAGGAGCGCGGGCACGATCCGGAGTTCTCGCGGCTGATGGGCCGCGACGGCTGGATCGGCGTGGGCTGGCCGAAGGAATACGGCGGGCAGGGGCGCAGCCCCTCGGAGCAGATCGCCTTCATCGAGGAGATTTCGCGCTCGGGTGCCCCCACTCTCATGCACAGTTGCGGCGAATCCATCGTGGCGCAGGCGCTGATGCTGCACGGTTCGTCCGAGCAGAAGGCGGAGTGGCTGCCGGCCATCCGGCGCGGGGAGCGCTCCTTCGCCCTGGGCTACAGCGAACCCGAGGCGGGTTCGGACCTCGCGTCGCTTCGCACCCGCGCGGTGCGGGAAGGTGAGCACTGGGTCGTCGACGGCCAGAAGCTCTGGTCCACCGGCGGCGACAAGGCGCAGTATGTCTGGCTGGCGGTGCGCACCGACAGCGAGGCGAAGAAGCACGCCGGCATCAGCGTGCTGATGGCGGACCTGCGCTCGCCGGGAGTCGTCATCCGCCCGAGCATGACGCTCTACGGCAAGACCTTCAGCGCGGTGTTCTACGACGGCGTGCGGGTGCCCGCCAGGAACATGGTCGGCGGGGTGAACCAGGGCTGGAAGGTGATCACCGACGCGCTCGCCGCCGAGCGGGTGATGATCGGCGGGGCGCGCATGGCGATCATCGAGCGCGCCTTCGATCGCCTCACCGAGTGCCTGAAGACCGCGAAGGCGGGCGCTCGCGCGCTGAAGGACGACCCGGTGGTGCGCGAGCGCATCGGCATGCTTGCGGCGCAGATCGAGGTGGCGCGGCTATTCCAGATGAGAAACACCGCCCTGGTGGAGCAGGGACGCGTGCCCCTGCACGAGGCGGCGGTGAGCAAGGTATACACGGCCGAGTTGCAGGAGCGCCTGGGCCAGGCGGCGCTGGACATCCTGGGCAGCGGCGGCCTGCTGGGCGAGGATGCGAGCGCCGCGCCGGCGGGCGAGATGGAGCAGGTGCTGCGCCACGCGATCATGGGGATGATCGGCGGGGGCACCAGCGAGATACAGCGCAACCTGATCGCGATCCGCGGGCTGGGGCTGCCGCGGTAGCGGCTGCCGGTTCGCGCTCTTCGCTCGGGGTAACATCGGATGCCGCCGCAGGGCGAACCGCGCCGGGGGCACAGAAAAGGGGGAAGCATGAGTCTGCGCGACAGCGCCGGCGTCGCCTGCGCCGAGACCAAGGTGACGCCGGACGAGGGCGTGCACGTGATCGCCGAAATGATCCGCTGCACCGGGGATGAACTGCGCGTGGTGCCGGCGGTGGCGCCCTGCCGGATGCCGCTCGCTAAGGGCATGCACCTGCAGATGTTCCAGCCGGACCGGGTGGCATCGTGAGCGCGGCCATGAAGGGCGCCGTCGCGTCGCAGACGGCGCGCGGGGCGCAGGCGGTGGCACGGGTCATGCGCCCGCGCTCGGTCGCGATCATCGGCGCGAGCGCGCGCCCGGGCTCCAGCGGGCAGAACATCCTGCAGGGGCTGAAGCTCAACCGCTTCCAGGGTCCGATCTACCTCGTGGGGCGCAGCGCCCAGCCGATCGACGGCCTGCCGGTGCTCCCGAGCCCCGAGGACCTGCCCGAGGGCGTGGAGCTGGCGGTGCTCACCCTGCCTGCGGCGGGGGTGCGCGATGCGATCGCCGCCTGCGTGAAGCGCAAGGTGGGGGCGGCGCTGGTGTTCGCGGCCGGATTCGCCGAGGCCGGCGCGCGCGACGTGCAGGAGGAGGTGACCCGCATCGCGCGCGAGGGCGATCTCGCCATCTGCGGGCCCAACTGTATCGGCTTCACCAACAACGTCGACGGGCTGACGCTGCACATGCTGTTCTCGCGGGAAGCGAGGCGCTCCCAGCCGGGCGACAAGCCGGGGCTTGCGCTCGTCGGCCAGAGCGGCGGCTTGCTCGGCCACCTGCAGCGCGCGGTGGAGGCGCGCGAGCTGCCGCTCTCCTACGTCATCTCCACCGGCAACGAGGCGGGGCTGGACCTTGCCGACTACACCGACGTCCTGGTCGAGGACGCGGCCACGCGGGTGATCCTGCTCTACGGCGAGCAGATCCGCAGGCCCGCGGCGTTCCTTGCCGCGGCCCGGCGGGCGCGCGCGGCAGGCAAGCCGGTGCTGCTGCTGCATCCCGGCCGCAGCGCCCGGGCGCGCGCCGCTGCCCAGTCACACACCGGCGCCATGGTGGGCAACCACGGGGCGATGCTGGTGAGCGTCGCCGACGCGGGCGTGCTCGCGGTCGAGACCATGGACGAACTCACCGACGTCGCGGAGCTCCTGACGCGCTACCCGGAGCCGCCAGCGAAGGGTCCGGCAGTCTTCACCGCCTCCGGTGCGTACGTGGCTCTCATCAACGACTTCTCCGAACAGCTCGACCTGGAGTTTCCGGCGCTCACCGATGCGACCATGGAAACGCTGAAGGCGACGCTGCCCCACTTCGGCACGGCAGGCAATCCCCTGGACAGCACCGCCGGTGCCGCGCCGGGCGCGAATCCGATCCTGATCCGGGCGCTCGTGGCCGACCCCAACGTCGGGAGTCTCTTCGTCTCCTACCCGATCAGCCAGACGAAACAGGTCGAGGAGATCATCCAGGGTCTGGAGGGGAACGCCAAGCCGGTGTCGGTGGTCGCGCTGGGCGACAGTTCAACGCTGCCGGCCGACTTGATGGACGTGGCGAACTCGGGTCCGTTCGTGTTCGGACGCTCCTCGGACCGGGCGCTGCGCGCGATCGCGCGCTACACCGGCTACGGCAAGCTGCTCGCGCGGCCGAGGAACGACGCGCCGCCGCAGCCGTTTCCCGCCCTGCCGCCGCTGGGACAGGGTACGCAGCCCGAGTGGGTGGGCAAGAAGCTGCTGGCGGCGGCCGGCATCCGCGTGCCCGAGGGGGCGCTCGCGCGCACCGAGGAGGAGGCCTGCGTGATCGCCGCGCGCATCGGCTTTCCGGTGGCGGTGAAGGCGCAGGCGGCGGCGCTCTCGCACAAGACCGAGGCGGGCGGCGTGATCCTGGGCGTGGCGAACGAGCCGGCGCTGCGCGAGGCTTGGCTGACGCTGCAGAACAACGTGGCGCGCGCGCAGCCGGGTCTGGTCCTCGACGGGGCGCTGGTCGAATCGATGTCGCCGCGGGGCCTGGAGTTGATGGTGGGCGCCAAGCGCGACCCGGGCTGGGGTCCGGTGCTGCTGCTGGGCCTGGGCGGCATCTGGGTCGAGGCGCTCGGGGACGTGCGCCTGCTCTCGCCCGGTCTGCCGCAAGCGCTGATCGTCGAGGAGCTGCTGAAACTGCGCTCGGCCAGGCTCCTGACGAGTTTTCGCGGCGCCCCGCCGGTGGACGTGGAGGCGGTGGCGCGCGCTGCCGCGCTCATCGGGCGCCTCATGCTCACCGTGCCCGCGATCGCCGAGATCGACGTGAACCCGCTGATGGCCTACGCGAAGGGGCAGGGGGCGACGGCGCTGGACGCGCTGGTGGTGACCGGCTGAGCCACACGCAGCGAGGGGCTACCCGCCCCTCGCGCTGCCTCGGCTTCAGGGAAGGCCGCGCTTTCCCTTCAACGTTGCCGTGCGGGGCGCCGCCGCGCCCCTGATCGGGCGGCCCGACATAGTGCTGCGCAAACACCGTGTTTGATGGCCCTCGCCGCCGCTCGCCCCGGCGGGCGAGCGCCTCATCGCGAGGTTCGAACCGATGGCAGGGAACGGAACAGGCCCCGCGTCCCGCTCGCGAGGCTGCACCCGCTCGAGCACCTTCCCGGGGATCGGTTGGAAGCGGTTTCAACGGAACCGCAGGTTCGCGCGCGTCAACTGACCGACCGAGGTGCAGCCCATGAGCTTCATCCCGCGCTCGATCTCCGAGCGCATCAGGCCGAGCGCGCGCTCGACGCCGGCCTGCCCGGCGGCGGCCAGGGGGAAGAGATAGTAGCGCCCGACGCCCACCGCCCTGGCGCCGAGCGATAGCGCCTTCAGCACGTGGGTTCCGCGCCGGACGCCGCCGTCCATCATCACGTCGATCCGTTCACCCACCGCGTCGACCACCTCGGCCAGCTGGTCGAATGCGGTCCGGGAGCCGTCGAGCTGCCGGCCGCCGTGATTGGACAGGATGATGCCGGTGCAGCCGATGCCGGCCGCGCGCGTCGCGTCCGCGGCGGACATGACGCCCTTCAGGCAGAACGGCCCGTTCCAGAGCCGCACCATCTCCTCCACGTCCTTCCAGCCGAGTGACTGGTCCAGCATCTCGGTGAAGTAGCGGCCGATCGACATCGATCCCGCGCGCATGTCGACGTGCTCCTCGAGCTGCGGCAGCCGGAAGCGTTCGTGGGTGAAGTGATTCAGGGCCCACATCGGCTTGATCGCGAACTGGAACATGCCCCCGGGCGTGAGCCGGAACGGGATGGTGAATCCGGTGCGCAGGTCGCGCTCGCGGTTTCCGCCCGTGATGCTGTCCACCGTCAGCATCATCACCTCGACGCCGACCTCCCGGGCGCGCTCGAGCATGGCGCGATTGAGGCCGCGGTCCCTGTGAAAGTAGAACTGGTAGGCCTGCGGATTGGCGTGGGCTCTGCGCACTTCCTCCAGGCTCACCGTGCCGAGCGAGGACACGCCGAACATCGTCCCGAACTTCGCCGCCGCCGCGGCGACCGCCCGCTCGCCGCGGTGGTGGAACAGGCGCTGCAGCGCGGTCGGAGAGCAGTAGACGGGCAGCGCGAGCTTCTGGCCCATCACCGTCACGGAGATGTCGACGTTCTCGACTCCGCGCAGCACGCTCGGGACGAGGTCGCAGCGCTCGAAGCTCTCCGCGTTCCGGCGGTGGGTGATCTCGTCGTCCGCCGCCCCGTCGATGTAATCGAAGATCGGACCCGGCAGGCGCCGGCGCGCGAGCTCGCGGAAGTCGTGGAAGTTATGGCAGTCGCTCAGGCGCATGCCCGCAACCGGTCTTCAGCGGATGAGCGGGGCGAGCGCCGGATCGAAGGCGGCTTCACGGCGGGCGCACCGGTTCGGGGAAAGTTCTGCATTGCGCTCTTCGAGACGCCTGCCGGCCGGTCGCAGCGGCGGGGCCGCGCGCATCCGGTCTGCGGCGCCGTGCGACACGATAGACCGCGCCGGTTCGGCGCGCAGGCGCGAAGCGGCGTGTCGCGGCGTGTGCCGCGGGGGCAGACCACGCAAGGGGTCGCGCCTGCGCCCGATTTCCGCGGATCGATCAGGTCTTGCGTTGGCTGAGGACATAGGGGGAGACCAGCACCGCCAGAAGCACCAGCGGCCAGAGATTGCCGTCTTTGAACGCGTATGAGGAAAGGATCTCCGGCCAGGGCCTGCCCTGAACGAGGCGGCCGAACCCGGACTCGAAGGCCAGCGTCGCGGCCAGCCAGCCTGCGCCGACGCGCCACGCGCATGCGGGGCCGTTCGGCCTGCGCCATCGGACCAGCACCCACGACACGCATGCGACGGCCACGATCAGCAGCAGGCCGCTCAGGGCCGTCCCGCAAGCCGGGCCGAGGGAAGGAACCAGCCATATCTGCCTGAGCGCGCCGTTGACGAATGCCAGGCCGAGTATGATGAACCAGGCCGCGGCAGCGTGGATGAATGCCAAGCGCGGTTCGCGCATGCCGGCGCCTCCTGTGAGGACTCATCGGTGCGAGGATGAAGTCAAGCCCGCCGGCAGGGGGCGCGCTCGGGCAACCCCCTCGGGCAACCCCCTCGGGCTGCCGCCGGGAGACGGCGCTCGGTCCCACTAGAACAGCCACAGGCGCTTCTTGCGTGCAGACCTTGCCCTCAGCAGTTTGCCCAGCACCAGGCGCTTGATCATGTAGCGGATGCGGCGTTCGTCGAATGCGTACTGCACGAATATCGCGGGCATCGTGGAACTGATTCTGCGCCTCAGGAAGTACCGCTTGCGGGCGAGGTCCCAGCGGATCCAGAAGTTGTTGCTCTTGCGCGGATTCTCGCGCGGCCATACGTAACGGATGGCGTCGCCCGAAAACCCCAGCGCAGCGCCGTTCGCCGCCCTGAGCCAGACGAAGAATTTCGGCCCGTCCGCGGGCAGCGGACCCGGATCGACCAGCACCGTCTGCAATCGCAGTTCGGCCGGCAGAGCGCCGTTCGCGCTCTCGATCTTGCCCCACAGTTCCTTCATGCGCGCCGATTCGGACGCGACGGCCGACTCATCGGCGGTTGACGGTTTCGCCCTTGCGGCGCGCTTCTTGAGTTCCCTTTCGATCCAGGTCATGGGTTTCCCGAGGAGGTGTCGTGCAGTCCGGACGCGGCATGAACGAAATCGACGCCGGCAACCGTGTCCAGCATCGCCCGAATTCCTCAGGCGATCAAGCAGCGGCGGGTCGAGGCATACGGGTAGCGCCACCATCGTTGCGCCGCCTGGCCGCCGTTGCTCGGCCGGCCGGCGGCGTACGAGCACGGCGGCGGCCGCCCTGCCGGGCGCATCGAGCGCCGCCCCGACGCGGCTCGCGCTGACAACGCGGTAATCTGGTTCTCGAATACCATGCAGCCGCGGGCGCACTGGCGGAGCTGTTCGCAAGTGGATTCGCGCAGCCTGCTGCATGGGGTGCGGGGTGAGGGCGCTTGCGTGAGAGTATAGCCAAGCGCATGCACCCGCGTGAGCGTTGAACCAACGAACGCAGCTGAGGGCGCCGCATGACACCGCCCCTTCGCCGGCGCGCGAGACTTCGCACAGTGCTCCTGTCACTTGCCGCCGCGGGCGTGATCGCCGCCGCGCTGGTCGCGGCCGGCTCCGTCGCCTATCGCCTGCACCAGGGCAAGCCGTTCCTCGAACCTCCCCGGGACGGGTTGCTCTTCTTCGAGCGCGGCGTCTCGGGAAGATCCGATCGCAGCGCGCTCGCGCGCCTCGTGGGGGCGCGCGGCTTGCTCTGGGTCGCGGTGAGCGGTGCGGAACTGCACGTCAGTCCCCGGTTTCCGTTCAACCTGATGTTCGCCCCCGAAGCGTTCGGCTGGGACCACCGCGTCCCGGGGAGGACCATTCTCGAAATCCGGGACGCAGGGGCCGGGCGTGTTTCGATCCGCTACCGGCACAGGACCGGGGACGAGGAATGGCTGGTACTGGAAGTCGCCGAAGTCGGGACGCTGCGCGCGGCGCTCAGGGCCATAGGCGCCGCGGCCCCGTCCGCACCGGGGGGTGCGGCAAGGGGAACGGGTCGCAACTGAGTCACGGGAAGCGAGGGGCTGCTCGCCCCTCGCGCTCCCCCGACTTCTGGGAAAGCTGCGCTTTCCTTGT
>JADLDQ010000433.1 GCA_020846575.1 Burkholderiales bacterium | reverse complement strand
TCTCGCCAAGCAACACGGTCGGTTGACGATCAAACCGACGTTTCGCCAACTGGTCGGCGGTCGCGCCGTCGTAACGCAGGACATCGACATCGAGTTCCCGAAAGGCAACCCGATCTGGGATTCGGCGTCCTCGCCGTGGCGCAACGACGAAGCCGCGCTGGAAGATATTCGCAAGGCGATTCAGGAGCGGCTTGATCGCGGCGACGATACCTATGTTTTCCTCTCCGACGAGGATTTCCAGATGGCGACCGAGGCGTTGCCGAAGGAAGAGAAACCGCAGGCACAGGTCGGCGCGCGGACTACGGCGTCGCAGGCTAAGACGGTGAAATTGCAGTGAGTGTAGACCTCAAGGAAATTGCAGCGCAGGTCATGGCGACCCTGCGGGCGGCGGGTGTCAACAAGGACTTGGATTTCGCGGATCAGATCGAACTGACCGCGAAGTCCCACGCCTACAATCTGCTGGCGAACTATGACTGGCATTTCCTGCGCGGCTCGACCTCGACGACTTCGGTTGACGGTACGGCGACGTACACGCTGACCGGAGCGTCGAACGACTGCGGGTTGATTATCAACCTGAAGTACGCGAACTACCTGATGCCGTATGTGCCGCAGGAAGAGTTCGACCAACGCACCGAGGGGTTGACCAGCACCCAACAGCCGGTCGGAATGTGGACGATCAGCAGTTACAGTTCGGCGGGGTTTCCGATCATCAAGTTTTTCGGCACACCGAGCGAGTCCAACAAGACCATCGAGTACCGTTACAAGAAACGGATCGACGAGGCCGACCCGTCGGCACTCCTACCCGGACACATGATGGACATTATCCGCCTGAAGTGTCTGGCCGAGTTCTTCCCTTATCCCGACAAGTCGGCGCAGTATCGAGCCGAGGCCGAGAACAAGATCAATGAGGCGCTCTGGGCGGAGCGCGAGAAGCACAACTTAACGACGCGGGGTGTGATTTCCGATGATCGGATGCAAGGCAATACTGAGGCTAATCGTTTGGGGAATCGTGGTTATCGCGCTTACTCAACCGAGTAACGCGACCACCGTAACCACACTCATTAGCCGTTTCCGTTCCGACATCGGCGAGTCGGATTCGACGCGCAGCCGTTTCACCAACGCGCAAGTGCGCGATCTGCTTAATCGGGCGACGCAGACCGTAGCGACTTTAACCGGAGAGGTCGAGGACGACACCACGATCACGCTGGTTGACGGGCAGGCCGAGTATCATCTGCCGTCCGACTTCGCGGCGATTTCGTCGATTCGGGTCAAGCGCGGGATCAACTACATCAACCTTGAACAGATGAACGACGATGAGTTCGGCGTCGATATAGACGGGAACCTTGAGAGCAAGGCGATTCCGGCCAAGTATGCGATCTTCAACGACTCGTTGCGGATCGCGCCGACGTTGGCGAACTACATCTCGACCGAAAAGCTCTACGTCAACTACTACTCAAAACCCGTATCGCTCGACTCAAATTCGCAATCGGTACAACTCGACTGGTGGACGGACAATCTGGTCGTCATGTGGGCAGTGTTCTTTGCCAACGAACGCTCGTACACGCCGGAGCAACGGTTGGCGGCGTTCCAGTCCTTGACGCAATTCACGCAAGCGACGGCGACGACATACATCAAGCGGCCGGTAGCGAAGCCGCAGACGCGGGTGGCTGGTCAGTGAAGATCGCGGTTGCGCTTCTCATCCTCTTTTGCGCGGCTATTGCTTGGGCTGACCAGCCACAGGCTTACCAGTGGACTGATCCGCTGATCTTCAACGGCGGTATCAACATCATGTCGGACAAGGGGCAGTTGGCAACGAACCAACTGTATCAGGCATCGAACATGATCTGGCGCGACGGGCAGATGCAGGTGCGGGAAGGTTTCGACCGCTACGTTGAACCGCTGTCGGCCAACTGCATCCGCTTTATCGACATCTTCCGTAATACGGGCGGCGCGGCTTATCTCATGTACTCGGACGGTGCTTCGTTGTGGTATCGCTCGAATCTGACCGACGCCTCGACTGAATTGGAGTTCGGGCGCTCGAATGTCGGCAATGTCGATACATACAACGGCGTTCTGAAAGTGTTCGGCAACGCGCCGACAACGCAGAAATGGAGAACAATCTTCGGAACAGGGGAAGGGTTGACGATTACGGTCGGCTCAACCGACTACACTGTCTCGAAGATCGTTCTCGATACGCTGATCTTTGTGACGGCGAATCCGGGCGCAAATACCGGAGCGTCCTACAATATCGACTACGATGCTATCACGATCTCGGACGCATTGGTGATTTCAAACAATTACTGGATATACTCAAATACCGGAAAGTTCTACTTCAATCGTCCCGACTCGTTCGTCATCGTGGACTCATTGAGCGGATTGCGTTACTCGTATAGCGCGGTTGCCCGCAAATGTACAGGTACGCAACCGTATCTGCAATTCACGGCGTCGGGCGTGGCGACGAACTATGCGGGTAAGTTCCTGCGGATCG
>JADLDQ010000101.1 GCA_020846575.1 Burkholderiales bacterium | reverse complement strand
TTATACCCCAATTCAGGGGGCTGGAAGGTGCTCGCATGGGGAAAGTTCGCTCACCCGTGCATTTGTGTGCTGCCGGTAGGCACAGGCCCTGGCTGCAGGCACTCGGCATGCGCCCCGCGCCGCCCGCCAAGGGATGACCTGCCCCGGGCGCCACGAACTCCTGGCGAACCGCTATCGTGCCGGCCGCGCCCCCTCGAAGCCGATCAGTCCTTGCTCGGAGGTCCCGAGGTGTTCGTGGCCGGAGACCCCGTAACCAAAGGCGCCTTTCGCATTCTTTGGGCCATCCGGCACGGCGGCCAGCACGGGACGAAACCACGCCTGGCGCGAGAAGTGCTTGGTCTGCCTTCCGTGGCGGCCTGCTGCCACCTCGCTGGAGCAAGCTTCCCGACGGGAATCCCTGTCTCCACGAGGCATTACCAGCCACGTGCCCGGAACGCGCTTGCGCTCGAGGGGCACCCCCCGTCGCAGCCGTTCGAGTCTCGAGTTCCAACACCCGTCCGAGTCCCCTGTCGTGGCCAGCCGGGTTCGGCCGCGCCTGTGCAAGTTCCTCGGCCCCTTCGTAGAATCCAGCACCCATCTCCCCCGACGGTTACGAATCCCTCGGGACCCCGAACCCCCTCACTGGGAGCGATCATGAGCACACCCTTCGTCCTTTCCCTCGTCGCCCTCGCGGCATCGAGCATCGCTGCCACCGCCCATGCACAGAGCGCAGGCACGCTCGAGAAGATCCGCAAGACGGGCGAGATCACGCTCGGGGTGCGGGAGTCGTCTTCGCCGCTGTCCTTCACGCTGGGCGGCAACAAGTTCGCCGGCTACCACGTGGACCTGTGCCTCGCGATCGTGGACCAGATCAAGGCGGCGGTCGCACGCAAGGAGATCAACGTCAAGTACATGGCGGTCACGTCCCAGAACCGCATCCCGCTGGTGCAAAACGGCACGGTCGACCTGGAGTGCGGCTCCACCACCAACAACGAGGCGCGGCAGAAGGATGTCGCCTTCGGCCTCACGACTTACGTCACCGAGGTGCGCACCGCGGTCAAGGCGAATTCCGGGATCACTTCCATCTCGCAGTTGAACGGCAGGACGCTGGCGACCACCACCGGGACCACCTCGGTGCAGACGCTGCGCAAGCACGAGCGCGCGGCGAAGATCAATTTCAAGGAGATCTTCGGCAAGGACCACGCCGACTCGTTCCTGCTTCTGGAGACCGGCCGCGCCGAAGCCTTCGTCATGGACGACAACATCCTCGCCGGCCTGATCGCCAACGCCAAGAACCCGGCCGATTTCCGCATCGTGGGCGAGGTGCTCTCGGTGGAGCCGATCGCGGTGATGTTCCGCAAGGACGACCCGGCGATGAAGAAGGTGGTGGACGACACCATCCGGCAGATGATGAAGTCCGGGGCGCTCGTCAAGCTCTACGACAAGTGGTTCACCTCACCCATCCCGCCCAGGAACTCCAACGTCAACTTGCCGATGGGCGCGTCACTCAAGGCGCTGTTCTCCAATCCGGACGACCGGCCGATGGAGGCCTACGCCAAGAAATAGGCGGTGAGCACGCGCCGGCGGATGTCCGCAGTACTGCGGGGCGCCTGCCGCGCCGGGCTGCGCCGCGGCGCTCTGCGGCCGCAAGCCGGCGCACGCCCGGTTTGCCTCGCGGCGTGGCATATGCGGCAAGCCTAGCAGGGGGCGCCGCGTGAACTTCCGCTGGGAGTGGGAGGTTTTCCTCCGCGACACCGGCGGCGGCGAGTCCTATCTCGACTGGATGATCTCGGCCTGGGGCTGGACGCTGGCGGTGTCGGCGCTCGCCTGGCTGCTGGCTCTGGTCCTGGGCTCGGCCGTGGGCACGCTGCGCACCGTCCCCTCGGCCTGGGTTGCGCGCCTCGCCAGCGCCTGGGTGGAACTGTTTCGCAACATCCCGCTGCTGGTGCAGATCTTCCTCTGGTATCACGTGATCCCGGCGCTGGTCCCACCCCTCAAGGAGGTGCCGGGTTTTGCGCTGGTGGTGTTCGCGCTGGGCCTTTTCACCTCCGCGCGCGTGGCCGAGCAGGTCCGCGCCGGCATCCAGTCGCTCTCCCGCGGCCAGCAGGCGGCCGGCCTCGCGCTCGGGCTCAGCCTGCCGCAGGCCTACCGTTTCGTGCTGCTGCCGATGGCGTTGCGCATCGTCATTCCGCCGCTCACCTCCGAGAGCATGAACATCATCAAGAATTCCTCGGTGGCCTTCGCGGTAAGCGTGTCCGAGCTGACGCTGTTCGCCCTGCAGGCGCAGGAGGAGACCGCCCGGGGTATCGAGGTCTACCTGGCAGTGACCGGCCTCTACGTCGCGAGCGCATTCACGGTCAACCGCGCCATGACCTGGATCGAGGCCCGGGTGCGCGTGCCCGGCCAGGCGGCACCGGAGCGCCGCTGATGGGACTGGACCTGTCCTTTTTCACCTGGGACCTGGCCAGGAACTTCCTGATCGGCGGGCTGATCTTCAGCGTCGTGCTCACGCTGGTTGCCATGACCGGGGGCATCTTCTTCGGCACGCTGCTGGCCCTGGCGCGTCTTTCTGACCGGCCCTGGCTCGCGTTCCCGGCCGCGGGCTACGTGAACGCCATGCGCTCGGTTCCCCTGGTGATGGTGATCCTGTGGTTCTTCCTGCTGATCCCGTTCCTGATCGGGCGGCCGATCGGCGCGGAGTGGTCTGCGGTCATCACCTTCACTGCCTTCGAGTCGGCCTACTACTCGGAGATCATGCGCGCCGGCGTCCAGTCGGTGGCTCGCGGCCAGGCGGCCGCCGGGTTCGCGCTGGGCCTCACCTACGCCCAATCGATGCGCCTGGTGGTCCTGCCGCAGGCGTTCCGCAACATGCTGCCGGTGCTGCTCACGCAGACCATCATCCTGTTCCAGGACACATCGCTCGTGTACGCGATCGGCGCCTACGACCTTCTGAAGGGCTTCGAGACGGCGGGCAAGAACTTCAACCGTCCGGTGGAGGCATACACCCTGGCGGCGGTGGTGTACTTCGTCATCTGCTATTCGCTTTCCGGCTCGGTGCGCCGGCTGCAGCGCCGGATGGCCGTGGTCCGGTAGGCGCCCGTGCTGCACAATGCACGGGGACGGCCGGCTTGAACAGTTCCCTTTCCTGCGAGGCGGAAGGGGTGTGTAGGCGCAGAGCGTCACCGATTCTGCCCATCGAGAGGCGACAGATGATCGAGATACGCAACGTCAGCAAGTGGTTCGGCGCCTTCCAGGTGCTAAAGGATTGCAGCGCGCGCGTCGACAAGGGCGAGGTGGTGGTGGTGTGCGGGCCCTCCGGGTCGGGAAAGTCCACCCTCATCAAGTGCGTCAACGCGCTCGAGCCGATCCAGGAAGGCGAGATCACCGTCGCCGGCATCCCCGTGACGGATCCGAAGACCGACCTGCCCAAGCTGCGAGCCAAAGTCGGCATGGTGTTCCAGCACTTCGAGCTATTTCCTCATCTATCCATCATGCAGAACCTCACGCTCGCGCAGGTCCGGGTGCTGCGCCGGACCCGGGAGGAGGCGAACGAGAAGGCGCTGAAGCTGCTCGATCGCGTGGGCTTGCGCGACCAGGCGCAGAAGTTCCCCGGCCAGCTCTCCGGCGGCCAGCAGCAGCGGGTGGCGATCGCCCGGGCGCTCGCCATGGATCCCCTGGCGATGCTGTTCGACGAGCCGACCTCCGCGCTCGATCCGGAGATGATCAACGAGGTGCTGGACGTGATGGTGGAACTGGCGCACGAGGGCATGACCATGATGTGCGTCACCCACGAGATGGGTTTCGCGCGCAAGGTCGCCCACCGAGTCGTGTTCATGGACGGCGGCGAGATCGTGGAGGACGCCAGCAAGGAGGACTTCTTCGGCAAGCCGCGCTCCGAGCGCGCGCAGCTGTTCCTGTCGAAGATTCTCCAGCATTGATACCGCGTCGCCCCGCCGGCTGGCGCCCGGCAACACGCGCTTCGGGGGTATGCGGGCTCTCCGACCGCGACGGTCCGGAGTCGGCCGCGGCGGTGCGCACCCGGATGGTGCGATGGGTGATCTCAGCGGCCGGGCGCCTCGCTTTCGCGGCGCTCATCCTGGCGGCCGGTGCGGCGCGCGCGCAGCCTGCGCCCGAGGCGGCGAGCGGGCGCACCGAGAACAAGGCTGTCACCGCCACCCGCCACATGGTGGTCGCGGCCAATCCCCTCGCAGCGCAGGCCGGGCTCGACATCCTGCGCGCCGGAGGCAGCGCGATGGACGCGGCCATCGCCGCGCAACTCGCGCTGAACGTCGTCGAGCCGCAGTCCTCGGGTATCGGCGGCGGCGCCTTCCTGCTGCATTTCGACGCCGCGCGCGCCGTGATGGCGGCGTACGACGGGCGCGAGACGGCACCGGCCTCGGCCAGGCCGGAGCGCTTCCTCGACGCCAGCGGGCAGCCGCTGCGCTACCTCCAGGCAGTGGGATCCGGCCTCTCGGTGGGAGTGCCCGGGCTGGTGCGCATGCTGGCGCTGGCGCACGCCAGGCACGGCGTGCTCGCCTGGGAGCGCCTTTTCGAGCCCGCCATCCGCCTGGCCGACGGCGGCTTCGCCATCTCGCCACGGCTCGCCCTGCTGATCGACCGGGATCCGCTGCTGCGGCGCGACGCCGCCGCACGCGCGCTGTTCTACCGCGCCGACGGATCGGGCCGCCCCGCGGGCGAGATGCTTCGTAACCCGGCGCTCGCCACCACGCTGCGATCCATCGCCGCAGGCGGCCCGGAGGCGTTCTACAAGGGGGAGATCGCACGCGACATCGTCGCCGCGGTAAGGGGCCACCCGGTTCCCGGCGATCTCTCGCTGGACGATCTCGTGCGATACCGGGCGAGAGAACGCATGGCGGTGTGCGGCGCCTACCGGATGCACCGCGTTTGCGGCGTCCCGCCTCCGTCTTCCGGCGGCGTCACCGTCGCCCTGCTGCTGGGGTTGCTGGAGCGCCTGCCGGTGGGCGACGCGGCGCCGCTTTCCGTACGCGCCATTCACTGGTTCTCCGAAGCAGGCAAGCTCGCATACGCCGACCGGGACCACTACCTCGCGGATCCCGACTTCGCGCCGTTTCCGTACGCGCGGCTGCTGGATCGCGACTACCTCGCGGCGCGAAGTAGCCTCATCCGGGAAGACCGCACGCTCGGCACGGCGAGCCCCGGCCGGCCCGCGGGTATCGGCGCCGTGCGCTTCGGTCGCGACCGCACGCCGGAGCTGCCATCGACCAGCCACCTTTCCATCGTGGACAGCCGCGGCAACGCAGTCGCGCTGACGAGCTCGATAGAGTCGGCCTTCGGCAGCCGTATCCTGGTGCGCGGGTTCCTGCTGAACAATCAGCTCACCGACTTTTCCTGGCTGCCGGAATCGGGCGGTGCGCCCGCCGCCAACCGGGTCGAGGGCGGCAAGCGCCCGCGCAGCTCGATGGCGCCTACGCTCGTGTTCGGACCGCGGGGAAGCTTGCGCTTCGTCCTCGGCTCACCGGGAGGCAACGAGATCATCAACTACGTCGCCTTGACCCTGATGGCGCTCGTCGACTGGGGGCTCGATGCGCTGCAGGCGATCGACCTGCCCCGCTACGGCAGCCGCAACCGAGGCATCGAGCTGGAGCGCGTGCCGCAGTTGGAGCCGCTCGCCAGACCCCTGGCAGACCTGGGACACAGTGTGCGCTTCGAGGAGCAG
>JADLDQ010000100.1 GCA_020846575.1 Burkholderiales bacterium | reverse complement strand
GAGATCGACGCCATCCTGCGGGGTCTGCAGCGCACCACCTCGCGGATCTGGGTGGTCAACCGGGAGTATCGCGTCATCGCGCTCGCGGGCAGCCTGCGGCGTCCGCAGCCCGCCGAGGCGGGCTCGGACTGGCTCGGACGCCTCGCGCAGCGGCTGTTCTCGGGGCTCATCGCCGGCCTGGCCGATTCGCCCACCGAAGACTTCGAGGAGGGCACGCCCGAGGAGGTGCTCGCCTCCGGCAGGGAAGTGGCCGCGGCGCTGCAGGGCGCGCCGCGCTCGCGCTCGCGCAGCACGCCCGACGCACGCGCGGTGATCGTTTCGGCCGCCTACCCGGTGTGGAACGGCAACGAAATCGCCGGCGCCGTGGTCGTGGAGGAGACGACCAACTCCATCCTGTCGTTCCGCAACCGGGCGCTGGAGCGGCTGCTGCTGGCCACCCTGGCGGCGTTCGTGGTCGCCGGTGCGGTGCTGTTCGCTCTGGCGACGCGCATCTCCTGGCGCATCCGGCGCCTGCGCGACGAGGCCGAAGGCGCCATCGACGCGCGCGGCCGCATCGGCAGACTCGTCTCGGGGTCGGACGCGGGCGACGAGATCGGCGATCTGTCGCGCAGTTTCTCGGCGATACTCGCCCGCCTCGCGGAACATCACGCCTATCTCGAGGCGATGGCGAGCAGGCTCTCGCACGAACTGCGCACGCCGGTGGCGGTGGTGCGCTCCTCGCTGGAGAACCTCAAGCTCGGTGGAACGCCAGCGCAGACGCGCGTCTACCTGGAACGCGCCGAGGAGGGTCTCGCGCGCCTGGCCACCATCCTCACCCGCATGAGCGAGGCCTCGCGGCTGGAACAGAGCCTGTCCAGTACCGCGCGCGAGCGCTTCGATCTCGGGCTGGTGGCGGCGGGCTGCGTGGCGGGTTACCGCGTCGCCTTTCCGCAGCGGGTTTTTGAATGGAAGGGCCCGCGGCGGCCCGTCATGGTGGAGGGTTCTCCCGACCTGATGGCGCAGTTCCTCGACAAGCTCGCGGAGAACGCCCACGACTTCGGCGCCGCGGGTACGCCGGTGGAGATCGAACTGTCCCTGGGCGAGGGCGAGGCGACGCTCAGCGTCACCAACCGCGGGGAACCGCTGCCCGAGGCGATGCGCGAGCGCCTGTTCGACTCCATGGTATCGGTGCGACGCGATACCGGGGGTGGCAAGCCGCACCTGGGACTGGGCCTGTACGTGGCGCGCGTCATCGCCGAGTTCCACCGCGGCAGCCTGCGCGCTGAAAACCTGTCCGATGGAACCGGCGTGCGCTTCGCGCTCGCCGTCCCGACGCTGCCGTGAGACCATGCGCCGGAGTTGGAGGATGCGCCGGAGTTGGAAGTGAAGGTCGATAAATCCTTTTGAATCAGTCTGTTTGACATCGCAGCAGCGATCGTCCGACATCCACAAGCGGCGCGGATTGTGGCACCATGCACGGCGCGCCGGGAGCGTGCCCGAGCAACCGGACGCAATCACCACCAGAAGGAGGAGGAGCGACATGCGCACGTTGCCAGGGGACTTTCTTGCGATGGTGCTCGCCGCGGGCGCCATGCTCGCCGCGGGCGCCGCGTGGGCCGATACCGCGGCTCTCTACGCAGCCGCCCGGAAGGAAGGCGAGGTCGTCTGGTACACCAGCCAGGTGCAGAACACCCTGGTGCGCCCGATGGCGGCGGCGTTCCAACGCAGGTATCCCGGCATCAAGGTGACCGTGGTCGGCGGCAAGAACGCCGACCTCATCCTCAAACTGCTTGCCGAGGCCAAGGCCGGCGTGTACATCGCCGATGTCAATTCCCCCGCGCGCATCGACAAGCTCGACGAAGCCGGTCTGCTCGCCACCTACGCACCCGAATCCGCCACGGCCCTGCCGGCCGGGTACAGGAGCAAGGAAGGGAAATGGACCGGCATGCTCGGTTCCATCTTCGGTACGGCGATCAACACCGAACTCGTCAGGCCGCAGGACGAGCCGAAGACACTCGATGACTATCTCGACCCGAAATGGAAGGGCAAGATGGCCTGGGTGGCGCATTACGACCTGGGCGGCGGGCCCGGGCTCTCCGAGGCCATCCTGGACCGGCTCGGCCAGGAAAAGGGCATGGTCTATCTCAGGAAGCTGGCGGCACAGAAGATCGTGCAGGTGCCGGCCAACCAGCGCGTGATCATGGATCAGCTGATTGCCGGCGAGTTCCCGATGGCGCTGATGATGTTCCAGCACCATGCCGCGACCAGCATCAAGAAGGGCGCACCGGTCAAGTGGCTGACAAGCGGACCGGTGCTCTCACTCACGGCGAACGTCGTGCTGATGAAGAACGCGCCCCATCCCAATGCCGGCAGGCTGTTCGTCGATTTCGTGGTCTCCAAGGAAGGCCAGGAACTCATTTCCAAAGCCGGCTACCCGCCGGTGCGGCCCGACGTGCTCGCGGACAAGACGGTGCTGACCGTCGTACCCCAAGGCGTCAAGGCGCTGCACGTCATGCCCGAGGAGAATGAAACGGTGCTTGCCGCCGGAATCAAGGTCTACCGGGACATCTTCCGCTAGCAGGTCAATGCGGCAGGGGGCACGGCCGTTCCAGCATCCCCGCTTGCGCGGATGCTGGAGGCGCGCTTCACTCTGACGATGCACGCGATCGTGCAGGCCGCGCACGGTCATCGGCGCCTTGCCTCGAGCCGCCGGCGCGACGCGCAGCAAGGCGAGGACAGGAGGGCCAGAGATGGCAATTGAGCAGGCAGGAAGCCTTGCCCGCGACGATTTCGCGCGCGCGAACCGGGTGCGGCGCGAACTGGCGGGGTGGCTTCCCTCCACGACGCTGATCGTCGTGCTGGTGGTGCTCGTGCTGCCGCCGATGGTGTATCTGCTGTACACGAGCCTCCTGGTCGAACTGCCCGGCGGCGCCTCGCAGCTTGCGCTGACGCACTACGCCACCATGGCGCGGGATCCACGGCTGTACACGGGCCTGTGGAACTCGCTGGTGTTCTCGGTGCTCTCGACCATTCTGGCGATCGCCTACGGCGCCACGGTCGCCTGGGTGGTCGAGCGCACCAACGCGCCCTGGCGCTCGCTCGCCTATTTCACGGTCGTGGTCTCGCTCGGCACCCCGCACATTCTTCACGTCGCGGCCTGGCAGTTCATCCTGAGCCGCCAGGGGCCGATCAACCAGCTCTACATGTACCTGTCCGGCACCAGCGAACTGATGTTCAACGTCTACTCGATGTCCGGCATGGTCTTCGTGCAGGGCATCCTGTGGGCGCCCCTGGTGTTCCTGCTCTTGTCGGCGATTTTCCGCCGCTCCAACGCGGAAATGGAGGAGGTGGCGCGGATCTGCGGCGCTTCGATATTCAAGACCGTGACGCGCATCTCCTTTCGCCTCGCCTGGCCGGCGATCGTCGGCATGTCGATCTTCGTGTTCATCCGCAACCTCGAATCCTTCGACGTGCCGCTCCTGATCGGCTACCCGGCCTCGATCAGCATGCTGACCACGGACATCTATCTCAGCATGACGCGCGTGCCCCCGGAAATGGGTCACGCCAGCGCCTTCTCGATCTCGCTCGTGCTCCTGCTCGGCGTGATGTTCTACTTCTACGGCCGCTATACGCGCTCGGCCGAGCGCTTCGCCACCGTCACCGGCAAGGGCTTCCGCCCGCGCGCCTTCGATCTGGGCCGCTGGCGCTGGATCGGCGGCGCGACGGTGATCGTCAACCTGCTGCTGGTGCTGATCATCCCGCTGGTGGCGCTCGCCTGGAATTCGTTCATGCCGTACCTGCGGCCGATGCGGCCCTCGGCGTTGGCCCTGTTCACGCTCGACAACTACCGCATCGTTCTCGAAGACGATCGGCATCTCTCGCTGGTGATCAACACGCTCATCGTCGCTGCCGCGGCCGCCACGCTCACCATGATCCTCACCACCATCGCCGGCTGGCTCGTGGTGCGGCGCTGGCGCGGCGCACGCGTGATCGAGCAACTGGTGACGGCGCCGCTGGTGTTTCCCGGCATCATCCTCGGCGTCGCGCTGGTGATTCTCGCGCTGCGCGCGCCGTTTCCGCTCTACGGTACGCTGGCGGTGATCGTGCTCGCGTTCGTGATCCGCTACATGCCCTACGGCATGCGCTACGCCCACGGCGGCGCGCTGCAGATCCACCGCGAACTGGAGGAAGCCGCGGGCGCCGCGGGCGCCTCGCAATGGCTGGTGCTGCGCAAGATCGTGGTGCCGCTGCTGTTGCCTGCGATCGTCTCCGGCTGGCTGTTCATCTTTCTGATCGGCGCCAACGAACTGTCGATGTCGGTGCTGCTGGCCGGGCCGAGGAGCCAGGTGATGGCCGTGGCGATGTACGAACTCTGGGGCAACGGCCAGGGGGTCGAGGTCTACGCGCTTGGCGTGCTGTGGACGGCGTTCATGACGCTGTGCGCGATCGTCTTCTACGTGTTCGCGCGCCGCACCGGCGGCGCCATCTCCGGACTGGACTAGACCGCAAGGCCGGCGGCGCGCTGCGCGGGCGCCGCCGGCGAGGGATCCTCGCGGCGCACGCCGATGGCGGAATCGGCGGAGAACTCCAGCGCCACGTCAGCGCCGTTTGCGAAGGTCACGTTCGGATTGGTGTTGACGCGCCAGGCGGCGTCGCCGACCTTGATGCTGTAGCGCATCATGTTGCCGAGAAATCCCCCGAGGATGACCTTGCCGTTCAAGCGGTTGAGGCCGTCGCTCCGCGGCGCATCGGTCGGCACCAGCGCGATGGCTTCCGGCCGCACGGAAATCGCGACCTCGCCGCGCGCCGCGGCCTTATCGTGAAACAGGCACGACACGGCGTGGCCCCCGGCCAGCGCGACCGGCGCGACGCCCCGCGCGTCGGCGGCGCCGGCGACCGCGCCGTAGACCAGATTGGTGGCGCCGACGAAACCGGCGACGAACGCGTTCCTGGGACGGAAGTAGATCTCGCGCGGCGGGCCCATCTGCACGATGTCGCCGTGATTCATCACCGCGACCAGGTCGGACATCTCGAGTGCTTCGGACTGGTCGTGAGTGACGTAGATGGTGGTGATGCCGACCTGCAGCTGCAAACGCTTCAGCTCGTTGCGCATTTCGTCGCGCAGCGCGGCGTCGAGGTTGGACAGCGGCTCATCCAGCAGCAGCAGGCGCGGCTCGCGGACGATGGCGCGCGCCAGCGCCACGCGTTGCTGCTGGCCGCCCGACAGGCGCGTGGCCGAGCGTGCCTGAAAGCCTTCGAGGCCGACGCGGCGCAGCGCCTCGTCCACCATGCGGGTGATCTCGGACCCGGTGAACTTGCGGTCGCTCGCGACGCGCAACGGAAAGGCGACGTTCTCGAACACGCTCATGTGCGGCCAGATCGCGTAGGACTGGAACACCATGCCCATGCGGCGGCGGTTGAGCGGGGTATTGACACCGCGGCCGGCATCGAACATCACGTCGCCGGCGAGCCTGATCAGGCCGCGGTCCGGCTTCTCCAGGCCGGCGATGCAACGCAAGGTCGTGGTCTTGCCGCAGCCCGAGGGGCCGAGCAGCGTGAAGAACGTGCCCGGCTGCAGCGCGAACGTGGCCTTGCGCAGACCGCCCGCGATCCCGTCGTCGGTGTTGGAATAGATCTTGCCGAGGTCCTTGACGTCCAGCGCCGAAACGTTGTCCATGATCCCTGGTCCGCCCTCGTGTCGTCGGTCCGCCTGTGCGCGCGTTCACCCGGTCCCGGTCAGGCGAATTTCAGGGGCGCCCCGGTAAGCTCTTGCAGGATGTCCCGGGACAGACCGGCGACGCGATCGATCGCGACAAAGCCCACGTGCGTCACGTCGATCACTGCAAGATCGGTGTAGATGCGCTTGACCGCGCGCAGCGCGGTGAGCGGATAGCTGCACCGGCGGACCAGTTTCGGGCGTCCGTCCCTGGTGGTGTGCGAAGTCATGATCCAGAGCCGGCGCGCGCCCGCGGCCAGATCCATGGCTCCACCGACGGCCGGTACGCGGTCGTTGTGCTCGGTGGTCCAGTTGGCGACATCGCCGTTTTCGGCAACTTCATAGGCGCCGAGGATGCACAGATCGAGATGACCGCCGCGGATCATGGCGAAGCTGTCGGCATGATCGAACAGCGACGCACCCGGCACCAGAGTGACGTTCTCCTTGCCGGCGTTGACGATCCACGGATCGGCCTTGCCTTCGGGTGGCTTGCGGCCGAAACCGAGAATGCCGTTCTCCGACTGCAGGATGACTTCGCGGCCGGGCGCAATGTGATCGGCGACATGCGTGGGCAGTCCGATGCCGAGATTGACATGCCAGCCTTCGGGAATATCGGCGGCGACGCGCTGCGCCAGCATATCCCGGCTCAGCCTGCGGTAGGAACGCTCGGCGGGGTTCATGCGCTTGCTCCCTCGGCTCCTTCCGGCACCGCGAGTGGCGGATCGCCGTAAGGCACGTGCACGATACGATCGACATAGACGCCCGGCGTCACCACGGCATCCGGCTCGATCCGCCCGAGCGGCACGACATGCTGGGCCTGTACGATGGTCAACCTGGCCGCCATGGCCATGACCGGATTGAAATTGCGCCCGCTGCCGCGATAGGTGAGATTGCCCCAGCGATCGGCGCTCCAGGCCTCGACCAGCGCCACGTCTGCGCCGAGCGCGTATTCCAGGACGTGGGTCCGTCCGTCGATCTCGCGCGTCTCCTTGCCCTGCCCGAGCTGGGTGCCGGCGGCCGTGGGCGTGTAGAACGCGCCGATTCCGGCGCCGGCGGCGCGGATGCGCTCGGCGAGCGTGCCCTGCGGCACGACCTCGAGCTCGATCTTGCCGTCCCGATAGGCGTCGGCGAAGGCGGGCGAACGGCGCGGAAAGCTGCAGATGATCTTGCGTATGCAGCCGCGCGTGATGAGAATGCCAAGCCCGATATGACGCTCGAAGCCGGCGTTGTTGGCGATGACGGTAAGATCCTTCAAGCCGCGCTCGGCGAGCCCTTCCATCAGGGCGTTCGGCTGGCCGACCGCGCCGAAGCCGCCGACGAGAACGGACGCACCGTCGGGAATCCCGTCGAGCGCCTCGTCGATACTCTTGACCTGCTTGTCGATCATGCCACGAAGTCGTCCCTGGTGACCTGGAGTCCGTCTGCGGGCGCCAGTCTAATCCACGCCTTATGCAAAGTTCTGCCTGCCGGCCCTCCGGCTTGTCCTGTCGAGTCCTCTTCGCCGCAATCGCGCTGACCCGGCACGCCGCTCAGACGAGCTTGAAAAGCGGCAGGTATTCCCCGTTCTTGCGACCGCCGACCACGAACGCGACGGCCTTGCCGATGGCGATCTCCTCGAGCGCCGACTCGACGATATTGGTCATTATCGTCGGACCTTCCGCCAGGGTGACATAGGCGATGGCGAAGGGCTCCGACACCCGGCGCATGATGCTGTAGGTATAGATGGTGCCGCGCCCGCTCGCCTCGCGCCACTCGGTATCGCTGCTCGCGCAATGCGGGCAGATGGCGCGCGGGTACCAGTGCGCGCGCCCGCAGGCGCGGCAAGCGCGCAGCAGGAACCGCCCTTGCGGCAGCGCGTTCCAGAATTCCTGCACCTCGGGATGAAATGGCAGCGATTCAGACAGAAGTGACACTGCCGCTACTCCCGTTCCATGATCAGCGTCGCCGAGCCGTGACGCGTGCCGAGCAGACCGCCGGTGCCGTGCGCCAGCGCCAGATCGCAGTTGGGGACCTGCACCGCCGGGTGCGCCTCCCCGCGCAGCTGCCGCACCGCCTCGATGATCTTGGTCATGCCGCCGCGGTTGAACGGATGGTTGTTGCACAACCCGCCGCCATCGGTGTTGAACGGCAGCCTGCCTTGCCCGGAAATCAGGTTGCCGTCGGCGACGAACGCGCCGCCCTTGCCGCGCGGGCAGAACCCCAGGTCCTCGAGCTGAATCACCACGGTGATGGTGAAGCTGTCGTAGAGCGAAACATACTTGATGTCGGCCGGGCCGACGCCGGCTTCGGCGAACGCGGCCGGACCGCTGAACGATCCCGCAGAGCAGGTAAGATCGATATCGCCGGCGTTCTGATGCTTGACCGCCTCGGCGGCGCCGCGGACCCTGACCAGCGGTCGCTTCAGACTGCGGGCGATCTCCGGCCGCGCCACGATGACCGCCCCGCCGCCGTCGCTGATGACGCAGCAATCCAGCCGGTGCAGCGGATCGGCGATCACCGGCGAGCCGACGACATCTGCTACGGTGACGACCTCGCGCAGCATCGCGCCGGGATTGTGCTGGGCGTGATGCGAGGCGGCGACCTTGACCCAGGCGAGCTGCTCGCTGGTGGTGCCGAACTCGTACATGTGGCGCGCCGCGCACATCGCATAGATGTTGACGGTGGCGAGGCCGAACGGCTGCTCGAACGGAAAATCCGGCTGCACCGGATTGTCGGTGCGCTGCAGGTTGCCTTTGCCCGAACCGGTCGAGCGCGGCCGCCCGGCCAGCGTGATCAGCGCGATATCGCACTTGCCGGCGGCGATGGCCTCGGCGGCGTGTCCGACGTGCAGGATATAGGACGAACCGCCGACATTGGTGGAATCGGCGTGGCGCACCTTGAGGTTCATGTAATCGAGCAGCGACAGCGGGCCGGTGCCCGGCGCATCGCCGCCGCAGAAGTAGCCATCGATGTCGCGCGGCGCGAGCCCGGCGTCTTCCAGGGCGCCGCGCGCAACCTCGGCATGTAGCTGCGCCAGCGACTTGTCGGGCGCCTTGCGGGTGGGGTGCTCGAATGCGCCGACGATGTAGGCTCTACCGTTGATACTCATGCGGGCCCGGTCCGACTAGAACCCGCGTTCCGTGAGGTGTTTCGAGATGGTCGCGGCCGCGAGCGCCGGCGTCTCCACGGGCATGATATGACCGCTCTCGAGCACGATCATCCTGGCGCCGGGGATCTTCCTGGCGACGCTGCCGACATACTCCGGATGGCGCCTCCTGTCGCGCGTACCGGCCAGGAGGAGCGCCGGACACCTGATCGCACCGAGGCTCGCGTCGAGATCCAGATGCGCCAGCATGCGCCACTGCGCGGCCAGGCCCGACGGATCGGCGGTCAGGCGCAGGATCTCGTGAATGTCGCGCTTGCCGATCGGCAGGGTGCCGAGAACGTTGCGGATTCCTTCGGTCTCGAAGCGCCCGGCTCGCGCCACCATCATGTCGCGTTCCGCCGGCGCGACGTCGAGCGCCGGTGACATCAGGATCAGCTCGGCAACCCGCCCGGGATACTTCGCCGCGAAATGCACCGAAGTCGCGCAGCCGAGCGCGACGCCCACGACGGCGACCTGCCCGTCGATCTCGAGCCCCTCCAGCAGCGCATCCAGGTCGTCGGCCAGAGTATCCACGGACAGGGACTGATGCGGTTTTTCCGAGAGACCCGAGCCGCGCAGGTCGTAGCGCAGCACGCTCCAGCGCCCGGCGAGATCGGCGAGGATCGGGTCCCAGCTCTCGAGCGCGCCGCCCATCTCGTGCACCAGAACCACGGTCTTTGCGGCGGACGCAAGATACTCGTAGCGCAGCAGGACGCCGTTCGCCTCAATCCACTGACAGCTCACGCAATGTCCTCCCTCGTCAAGCGTTCAACGACCGGTGATGCGTCCCTGGCGGATGCGTTGCAGACGCGGTCTCGAGGCTTTCTTCGACCGCCCTTCCGTGGGACATGATCTCACAGACGGGCGCCGAAGGCGCATCTCCGGCGAGGTCGCCGGCCGGTGCGCGCCATTCTGCCCGGGCCGAGAACTCCCCCACCAGAAGGCCGGCGCGGCGGGTTTGAGCGCGCGGGCACCACCGGGTTAGACTGCGCAGCCGGACGGCATGCCCCCACCGCCCACTATTCCACCGGAGGAATCCATGAAAATGCATCTCCTCAGCGCCGCTCTCGCGGCCTCGGCCCTGGCCGCGCCCATGCCCTGCAGCGCCCAGACCGTGCTCAAGCTCAATTCGCCCGCGCCGCCGCCCTCCTATCTGCACGGCAAGGCCTTCACGCCCTGGGCGAAGGACGTGAGCGAAGCCTCCGGCGGCGCCCTCCAGGTGCAGACCTTCTACGGCGGAACGCTGGGCAATTTCGCGGTCACGTACGACCGGGTGGTGGACGGCGTTGCCGACATCGGCTTCACCCTCACCGCGCTCGCGGGCGGGAAGTTCAAGCTGCAGGACGTGGCCGCGCTGCCGTTCGAGGCGAGGTCGGCGAGCGTCGCTTCCGAGGCGCTGTGGAACCTGTATGAGAAGGGCATCACCGCAAGCGAATTCGACGCGGTGCGGCCGCTGGCGATCTGGACCTTCCCCAACTCGGCGATCCACTCCAAGGATCTGATCAACAGTCTCGCGAGCTTCAAGGGCAAGAAGGTCGCCGCCTCGAACTTGATCGCCGGCAGGATCGTGGTCGCCCTGGGCGGTGCGCCGGTGACGCTTCGCCCGGACGAGACCTACCAGGCGGTGAGCCGCGGGACGGCGGAAGCGGCGCTCATGCCCTTCACGGGCATGCTCACCTTCAAGATCCACGAGGTCACGAAGCATCACGTGGACGTACCGCTGGGCAGCGACGCGGCGCTCCTGTTCATCAATCGCAAGAAGTACGACAGCCTGCCTGCGCAGGCGAAGGCGGCGATCGACAGGTTCTCCAATCTCAGGATGTCCCGCCATCTGGGCTCGATCACCGACGCGGTCTGGAGCGAGAACCGCGCGGTGGTGAAAGCGGGCATCGTCGACCTGGCGGCAGCGGAAGAGGAACGCTGGCGCAAGGCGGTCGCACCGATCGCCGACGGCTGGGCCAAGGAGACGCCCGGCGGGCAGAAGGTGCTCGCGGCCTTTCGCGCGGAAGTGAAGGCGCTCTCGAACCGGAAGTAGGCGCGCAGCGGCGGCCTCGCGCCGCGGCGGCCGGGCCCCACGCGCCGGCCGCCCGGGCCGTGCGCCGGCGCCGTATCGCGCTCACCAGCCGCGTGAAATCCCTGCTCGACCGCCTCGACGAGGTCGCGGTCCTCGCCACCCGGCGCGTCGCCTTCGTCGGCGTGCTGGGCATGCTGGTGGTCGCCTTCGCGCAGGTGCTCGACGTGCTGCTGCGCTGGTTCGCCAACAGCCCGATCGACGGCCTCAACGAGGCGGTCGGGCTCGCCATCGGCGTGGCGGTGGCAGCGACTTTCCCGGCAGGCGCCGCGCAGCGGGTCAATCTCGCCATCGACCTCCTGGGCGGCCGGGTACCGCCGCGGCTGCTCGCCTGGCTGAAGGTCCTGGCGGGGCTCCTGCTCCTGCTCTTCTACGTGCTGCTCGCCTGGCGGGTGGGCGCCTACGCCGCGAAGCTCGCCGAGCGCAACGCCTCGACCGTGTACCTGCACCTGCCGATGGCGCCCTTCATGTGGCTGGTGGCGTTCTTCCTCGGCTGCGCCGCGCTGGTGCAGGCGATCGCCTGGCTGGTGACGCTGCGCTTCGCGCTCGCCGGGCTGCCCGATCCCATCGGCTGGAGCATCGGGCAGGAGGACGGCGTGCAGGCCCCGCGGCCGGGGGTGTCGGTCCCGGACCGGAGGCTGGCGACCGCGGCGGTCCTGCTGGTGCTCGCGCTGGGCGCGCTGCTTTACCTGCTGCCGGGCACGCTCGCGCCGCTCATGGCCTTCGCGCAACCGCACGGTGGCACGCTCGCCACCGCCGTGGTGGTGCTCCTGTGGGTGCTGCTGGTGCTGTACGTGCCGCTCGCCGCCACCATGGGACTTCTGGGCGTGCTCACGACGGTGCTGTTCATCGGACTGGAGCCGGCTCTGAACGTCGTCGGCAACGAGTCGATACAGTTCCTCACCAACGCCCAGGTCGCGGTGCTGCCGATGTTCCTGATGATGGGGGCCTTCGCGGTGGTGGCGGGCATGTCCTCGGACATCTACGCCCTTGCGCACACGCTGCTCGCGCACCTGCGCGGGGGCCTCGCGCTCGCGACCATCGGCGGCTGCGGCGGCTTCGGCGCGCTCACCGGGTCCTCGCTCGCCACGGTGGCGACCCTCGGCCGGGTCGCGCTGCCGGAGATGGGCGCGCGCGGCTATTCGCAGTCGCTCGCCATGGGCACGGTGGCGGCCGGCGGTACGCTCGGGGCGCTCGTGCCCCCGTCGATCCCGCTCATCTTCTACGCCTTCCTCACCGAGCAGTCGATCGGCAAGCTCTTCATTGCCGCCATGGTACCCGCGGCGATGGCGATCGTGTTCTACCTCGCCGCCGTGGCGATCGTCGTTCGCGTCGTGCCGGGCTCGGCGCCGCCCGCATCGACGCGCGCCGAGCTGCCATCGATCGCGCGCGCTCTCAAGCGCGCCTGGGGCGTGCTGACGCTGTTCGCGGTGGTGCTCGGCGGTATCTACAGCGGCGTGTGCACCGAGACCGAGGCGGCCGCGATAGGCGCGGGGGGTGCGTTCCTGTTCGCGCTGGCGCGCGGCAAGATCAACCGCCGCACGTTCGCGGCGGTCATGGGCGAGACCACCGGTATCACCGCAATGCTGTACGTGATCATCTTCGGTGTGCTGCTGTTCTCGTTCTCGCTGGGTGTGACCGGGTTGCCGCAGCGCATGACCGAGTACTTCCAGGGCTTGCAGGTGGAACCGATCCTGGTCATCCTCATGCTGTTGGCGATATACCTCGCGCTCGGCTGCATCATGGATTCGAACACCGTCATGTTCGTGACCACGCCTCTGATCGCGCCGCTGGTGGCGGGCGTCGGTTACGACCTCGTCTGGTGGGGCGTGATCATGCTGATCGTGCTGGAGACGGGGCTGATCACGCCGCCCTTCGGCATTCACCTGTTCGTGCTGAAGTCGATCGGCGGCGGCGCGGACGTGCCGCTGAAACGCGTCTACGCGGGCGTGATACCGTTCGTGATCGCGGACTTCGTGAAGCTGCTGCTGATCGTGGTGTTCCCGGCGCTCGCGCTGTGGCTGCCGGCGAGCATGGTCTCGAAGTAGTCCCTGCCGCCGGCGAGCGTCGTTGTCGTCGCCGCAGCGGCGCTCATCGAAGCGAGGAGGCTGTCATGCACCTGCGTCCCGGTCGCGTACCGTTCCTTTTCGCGGCGGCCGCGCTCGCCGCTACCCCGGCGTACGGCCAGGTCTGGCCGGCCCGGCCGATCCGCGTTTTCCTGCCGCAGCCGGCCGGCGCGGGAGTGGACATCGTGCTGCGCAAGGCCATCGAGGACATGCAGCCGCGCCTGGGGCAACCGCTCATCGTCGAGAACCGTCCCGGCGGGAACTCGGTGGTCGCGGCAGAGGCCTGCGCGCATGCCGCCCCCGACGGCTACACCATCTGCGTTCTGAACAGCGACCCGCTGGTGGTCAATCCGCACCTGTTCAGCAAGCTGCCGTACGACGCGCAGAAGGATTTCCGGCCCATTACCAGCCTGTACTACATCCTCACCGGGATGTTCGTGAAGGCCTCCGCCCCGGTGAACTCGGTGAAGGAACTCGCCGCTTATGCCGCGGCCCGTCCCGGCAAGCTCAACATCGGCACCTTCGGCCCGAAGAGTTCCCCCGACATGTCGCGCTTGCTGATGGGCGAGCGGTGGAACACCAGCATCGTCGGCATTCCCTACAAGGGCGGGCCGCAGATCTTCCAGGGCCTTGCCGCCGGGGAGATCGACATCGTGCTGATCGGCGCCTACGGCGGCCTCGGGCTTCTGAAGGCAGGGAAGGCGAAGCTGCTGGCGGTGAGCGGTTCCAGGCGTCTTTCGATGTTCCCGGAGGTCCCGACGCTCGAGGAAACGGGGCTCGGCGATCTCCCCAGCGGCCAGTCGTGGTGGGGCCTGCTCGGACCGGCGGCGATACCGGACCCCATCGCCCGGCGCCTGAACAGCGAGTTCGTGCGAACGTTCCGGGACCCGAAGTTCATGGAGTTCCTGAACTCCCAGGTGACCGAGCCCAACGTGGGTGCAGCCGAAGCGTTCGCCGACACGATCCGGCGCGACACTGACCGGGTCGGTCGATTCGTGAAGCGGTACAAGATCGCGAAAGAGTAGCTCGTTCCGCGCGCTTGCCGCGGCGCCGCAAGGCGCACCCTGAAACCCTGACGCAAAGTGCGCCGCGCGCCGCTTCCGCGTCCCGATCCGATCAGCGCTGCCGAATCCCCAACGCGCGCCGGAATCGTGACGTGACGTAGTGCACGTCACGCCGGCGTGCCCGCATCCGCGCCGTGAATATTTCATGCGCATCCGCCTCGCGCATCCGCCGGCTGCGCTGGAACGCCTCTTGCGTAAGGGCATGCAGGGGAGCAATGACGTTCGCAACGGGAGATGGCATGGACTTGTCGAAGCTTCGCTTCCTCGTGGCCGAGGAGCAGCCGTACCAGCGGCGCTGTATCGTGCGCATGCTCTACGGGATGGGCGCCAAGAGCGTCACCGAAGCGGCGGACAGCGCCGGCACCATGGAAGTGTTTCGCAGCCACGCGCACCGTTTCGACGTGATCGTCTGCGACCTCGACATGCCCGGCGTGGGCGGGCTGGAGTTCTTCTCGGGCATCGAGCGCTTCAAGGACAGCGCCGCGGTCATCTTCACCAGCGGCCTGGACCCGATCCTGCTGGAGTCGGTGGGCGCGCGCGCCCGCGCGCAGGGCCTGGTGGTGCTGGGCGCGATCCAGAAGCCGCTGACAGCGCAGAAGCTGGTGAACGCGCTCGAGCATGCGCGCGGCGCCGCCGACACCGCGCCCGCGTCGATGCTGCAGAGCAGCGCCGGCATGCGGCAGATGGTCGCCGTGATGAAGGGCGGACAGCTCGAGCCCTGGTACCAGCCCAAGGTGAGCCTCGCCTCGGGCCGACTGACCGGTGCCGAGACCCTGGCGCGCTGGCGGCATCCCTCGCTCGGGCTGCTCGATCCCGCGGGTTTCATGCCGGCCATCGAGACCTACGGGCTGATCGGCGCGCTCACCTGGTGTCTGCTGGAGCAGTCCGCGCGTGCCTGCCGCGCCTGGCGCGATGCGGGGTTGCCCGCAAGCGTCTCGGTCAAGCTCGCCCCGGTGGTGCTGCGCGAATCGGACCTCGCGGACCGGCTGGCAAGGCGCGTGGAGTTCTGGGGGCTCGCACCCCAGCTGCTGGTGCTCGAGGTGGACGAGGCCGCGGTGATGTCGCAGCGTGCCATCGTGCTGGAGAATCTCACCGAGCTTCGCATGTGCGGTTTCGGGTTGTCGCTGGACGATTACGGCCGCGGCTTCTGCCCCGGCCAGCAGATATCGCGCATTCCCTTCACCGAGCTGAAGATCGACCGCTCGCTGGTCGGCGGGGTGGACCTGCAGCCGCAACGGGAGGGCATGGTCGCAGACCTGGTCGATGCGGCCAACCGCTTCGGCATCTCGACGGTCGCCGAGGGCGTGGAGACGCACGGCGAGTGGGAGTTGCTTGCACGCCTGGGTTGTGACAGCGCCCAGGGACACTACGTGGCGCCTCCCATGGACCTCGCATCGTTCCGCCGCTGGGCGGCGCAATCGAACGGGGCTGCGCTGCGGGCTGCCTGAACGCCGAGGGCGATCGAGGCCGCGGGGGAACCGCGGCGCGGGGGCGGCGGGCCGGTGCCGCCGCCCCCGCGGCGGAACGACGCCGGCTCCTATCCGGGCGGCGAACCGGGCCCGCGTGCTCTGCGGGCCCGGGTCATCCGGGCAATTTCAAGAGGCGTCCAGTTCCGGGTAGTGCCGGAAGATGCCCTTCTCGCTGAACGCCAGCCGCCGGGGCGAGGCGAGATAGGCGGCGAGGCGCGGCCGCTCGGCCACGCGGCGCTGCAAGGACGTGAGGCCCGGGTGCGCCGGCCTGTGCTTCGCCAACGCGTTCGGAAACGCATAGTCCAGACCCGCCATCACCTGGAACATGGAAAGGTCGGCATACGACAGCGCCGCGCCGACCAGCCACTGTCCGCCGTTGCGCGCCAGGAGGCGCTCAAAATAGCCGAGGTACTTGGGCAGCCGCTGGGTGACAAAATCGTGCGCGCATCGCAGCGCCTCGGGCTTCTGGTCCTCGTAGTACAGACTGCTGGCGATGGGGTGGTGGGTGTCGTGGGCTTCCTTGATGAAATCCATGACGGTGAGCTGCAGCTGGTGCGCCCACAGGCGGCTCGCCTCGTCTTCGGGCACCAGCGAGAGCCGCGGGCCCAGGAAGAACAGGATGTTCGCCGTCTGCGCGATCACCAGGTCTCCCGCCTTGAGGAAGGGCGGTGCGTAGGGTGCGCGCTTCGCCTCGGGATTCTGCAGGAACCGCATCAAGGCCGGCACCCCCATGCCGTCCTTTTCCGGCATGCGCGCGACGTCCAGGTAGTCAGCGCCCGCCTCCTCGAGCGCGAGCCGCACGAATTCACCGCGGCCCTGGATGCCGGGCCAGTAATAAAGCTCGTAGCGCATGGCGATCTGCCTCCTCGTCGATACCGTCGAACGCCGCGCCCTCGCGGCGCTCCTTGTTGCGCCCGCCGGGTGCGTGGTCAGTCCAGTGCCCCGGCACGTTGAAGCGACGCAGGGAAAGCCTGCCTCCTGCCAGTCCGGCGCATGAAATCGGTGAACTACGCGGGTTTCCCGCGGTCGAATTCAGGGTGTTTTCCACAGCCTGTGAGCGAAGGCACTCCACGATCTTGGGGTCGTTCCAGACTGCCACGATCTGCGCAGCCACCCGCTTCAGCGACGTATCGGGCGTGCCGGGCGGCTTCGCCAGGCCGCGTCACCCGGGTACGCGTGCGCCTGGCAGCCCGGACCCGGCGACGCAATCTACGCCCAAATGCCGCGGCCGACAACGAACGCTCGTCCAGGGCGTGCCGGCACGGTCCGGACGTGCGGCGCGTACGAGCTCGTGAGGTCGCGGACAAGACCGTCGTCTGGACATTTCGTGCGCCGCATGGCAGCGTGTCGAGCCGGCAAGCCGAGGATGCCATGATCGCTCACCCATGTCGCACAGGCAGTATCCTTGCGCAGACCCTGTGGGCCCTGCTGCTGCCCGTGGCGCTTGCGCAGGCACAGCCCTACCCATCCAGGCCGGTGCGCCTGGTGATCCAGTTCGGACCGGGATCGAGCGGCGACACCATGGTGAGGATCGTGTCCTCACCCCTTGCGGAGACGCTCGGGCAGCCGGTGATCGTGGACAACCGCGCCGGCGCCGGCGGCATGGTCGCGGCCGAGCTCGTGCGCAGCGCGCCGCCCGACGGCTACACGCTGCTGGGAGGCAGCTCGTCCACGCAGGTCATCCGGCGCTTCATGGCGAGGAGCATGCCCTTCGATCCGGAGAAGGAGTTCACGCCAATATCGCAGTGGATCCAGTCGGTCGCCACCATCGTGGCCAGTCCTGCCCTGCCGGCCGCGACGCTGAAAGATCTCATCGCCTTTGCCCGCGCGAACCCGGGCAAGATCGCTTACGGAACCTCCGGCGTCGGCAGCGAGCACCATCTTTCCGGCGAGCAGATCAAGCAGATCACCGGTATCGACATGCTGCACGTGCCCTACAAGGTGGGCATGCAGGGTCTGCTCGACGTCGCGGCCGGCCGGCTGCCGATCGCGTTTGCGATCTACGCGGTCGCGCTGCCCCAGGCGAAGGCGGGCAAGGTACGGATTCTCGCCGTGGTGCGCGAGCAGCGTACGCCGAGGCTTCCCGACGTGCCGGCGGTGCCGGAGGCGGTGCCCGGATTCGAGCCGCCGCCGAGCTGGGTGGGCCTGTTCGCACCGGCGAGCCTGCCGGCGGCGTTGCTGCGCCGGATCAGCGAGGCGAACATCAAGGCTCTCAGCCTGCCCGAGACGCGCGCCAGGCTCGACCAGCAGGGGCTGGACGTGATCGGCAGCACACCCCAGGAATTCGCGGCGCTGATCCGCCGGCAATCCGATCTCGTCGGCCGGATCGTCAAGGCGGCCGATATCCAGCCCCTGGAGTGAGGGTAGCCTGCCTTCGATGTCCCAGGCTACGAAGATACTCAAGGCGCTCGGCCGCGCCACACTGCTGCTGGTCGCCTTCGCGCTGGCGCTGCTGGGGCTGTTCGTCGCCTGGTGGATTGTGGTATTCGCGCTGCTCGGGATCGCGATCTACGTGGGGTTTCGGCGCCTCACGGGGCGCGGCGTGGCGCCCCGCACACCACGCCACCCGGGAGAGCCGCCGGGCAGGGGCGAGGTGGTGGTGATCGAGGGCGAGTACCGCGTCGAGCACGATGCGGGCGCGCGGGCTGCGCCGCTCGATCGCGGCAAGACGGGGTGAACGGGCTCTCGTTGCGGGAGGTCAACCACGAAAGCGCAGCTTTCCCTGAAGTCGGGGGTGGGCGAGGGGCCGCAGCCCCTCGCTCGTCGCAGCACAGAAAGCGCAGCTTTCCCTGAAGTCGCGGGAGCGCGAGGGGCGCGCAGCCCCTCGCTCCTTGTAACCTCACTCCAACCCGCCGCGAACCCTGCCGCGCTGCTGCTTCACCTGCCCGCGCCTCACCTTCTCGTCAACGCGCTTCTTCTGCGAGCTTCGGGTGGGTTGGGTGGCCTTGCGCGCGCGCGGTACGTGCGCCGCGCGTGCCACCAGCGCGCGCAGGCGGACGAGCGCGTCCTCGCGGTTCTTCTCCAGGCTGCGGTACCGCTGCGCCTTGATCACCACCACGCCCTCGCCGGTGACGCGCTGGTCGGCCATCGAAAGCAGCCTTGCCTTCACCGGCCCGGGCAGGGAGGAAGCGCGGATGTCGAAGCGCAGTTGCGCCGCGTTCGAAACCTTGTTGACGTTCTGGCCGCCTGCGCCCTGAGCGCGGGTGGCCGTGAAGACGATCTCTTCGTCGGGAATGCGGATCATCGCGTCACGAAGTCGAGCCACGCGGCCGGGCGCGGCGTGCAACGGAGCCTACCCACCGGAGCAGGGGAGCCTACCCACCGGAGCAAGGCAGGCCACCCGCCGGGTTCGGAACCGGAATCAGAGGCCCAGGGTGTTGGGCGCGAACAGATCCTCGATCGGCGGGCGGCGCTCGATGTAGCCCTGCTCGTGCGCGTAGCGCACGAAGGTCTCGACCACCCGGCGGTTGGCCGGCGTCAGGCCGTGGCCCCAAGCCGAGTGGCCATAGAGGGCGCGCTGCTCCTCGAAGAAGAAGATCGCCTCGCTGAAGCCCAGGTGCTTCGGATCGGCCCTGAAGTGCTCGTCGCAGACGCGCTGCGATTCCATGAAGGCGCGGGTGAGGCTGGGCGCGAGCCAGGGTTCGCGCTCGTACAGCGACTGCTTCATCACCACCGTGTGGGTGATGGGCATGACCCCGGTGCGGCAGACCTGGCTTCGCATCTCGCTGCGCGCGTCCCGGAACAGGCGCCGGATCCAGGGCTCGCCGTCGATGAAGGCCTGGGGAACCGAGGGCACGAAGATCGCGTCCACCTCGCCGCGCTGAAGCATCTCGTGCGGCCTGGATCCGGGCCGCAGTTCGACCCTGATGCCCGGCGGCGGCACGAAGCCCGCGCCTTCCGGGGCGCCGGTCACCCAGGTCACCTGCCCGGGCGAGAGCCCGTAGTGCTCGTTGAAGATGCCGCGCAGCCACAGGTTCACCGTGTAGCGGTAGCCGGGGGCGCCGATGCGCTTGCCAGCCAGGTCGCGCGGACTCGTGAAGCTCGCGTCGGTGCGGCAGAACACGTAGGCCAGCACTGGCATTCGCAGCGGGAAGACGGGCAGCGCGATGACCGGCTCGCCGCGGCAGCGGGCGGCGACGTACCAGGACAGGGAGAATTCCGCGGCGTCGTATACCTCGTAGACCGGCTGGTCGCAGAAATCGCCGATCCAGGCCGTGTTGACATTGAGCGCGACGCCTTCAGGCTTCACGCGGGCGTCGATCAGGGGCCGCAGCCGATCGTAATCTCCCACGGCCATGTCGATGGGGAAGAGGCCGCGCGCCGTTTCGGGCCTGCGCTCGGCGACGGCTCGTCCGTGCTCACGTGCGTTCATGCAAGCCTCCCTTGGCGACCCTCGCAAGGAAGGGTCGCGGGTGGATTATGGGGGCTAATGCGGTTTCGGTTGAAGCGCCGCCCCTTCCAGAGCCAGTCGGACCACGCTGGTATCAGGGGGAGACCAGGTTGGCGGCGAGCCAGCGTCCTGCCGCTTCGATACTCAACGCCTTGCGCCTCGCGTAGTCCGTCGCCTGATCCTCGCCCACGGCGCCGACCGCGAAGTACCGTGCCTGCGGATGCGCAAGGTAGAACCCGGAGACCGAGGCCGCCGGCAGCATCGCGTAGGACTCGGTGAGCGACATACCGATCTGCGCTGCCCCCAGCAGTTCGAACAGCGCTCCCTTCTCGGTGTGGTCGGGACAGGCGGGATATCCGGGGGCCGGGCGGATGCCGCGGTACTTCT
>JADLDQ010000099.1 GCA_020846575.1 Burkholderiales bacterium | reverse complement strand
TGAGCTTGCGGATCATCGCCGGGCCCACCATGAACGAGATGGCGAGCGCCGTGAGGCAGGCGAGCACCGCGCGCAGCGTGATGTAGCCGAAGACGTTGAACGCGCGCACGTCGTCGGCCAGCCATTGAGTGAGCTCGAGCAGCATCGTTCAGCTCCTGCCCGGCGCGGCGGCGGTGGGTAATTCGAACGAGCGCACGACGCGTTCCATCTGCATGAAGCGCGAGCCCTTCACTAGCAGCGTCGCCTGTCCGTCGAGCTCGGGCGCGACGTCCGCGAGGAGATCCTCGATGCGTGCGTGATGGCTTGCACCCGGCCCGTAGGCCCGCGCCGCCTCGGCCGAAAGCTCGCCCAGCGTGACGAGCCTGTCGATGCCTGCGGAGCGCGCGGCGGCGCCCACGAGCGCGTGCATCGCGGCAGCATCGCCGCCGAGCTCGCCCATGTCGCCCAGGACCAGGATGCGCCGGCCCGGCAATCCGCGCAGGACCGCGATGGCGGCGAGCACGGAGTCGGGATTGGCGTTGTAGGTGTCGTCGATCAGCGTCGCCCCGTTGCGGCCTGGCCTGCGCTGCAGGCGCCCGGGCACGCCCGGGAACCGCGCGAGGCCGGCAGCGATCGTCCCGAGGGGGATTCCGAGCGCGAACGCAGCCGCGGCAGCCGCAAGCGCGTTGCGCACGTTGTGCAGGCCGGCCGCGGGCAGCGTGATCGCAACCTCGCCCGTCGGCGCGGAGAGCTCGATCTCGCTCGTCAGACCGCGATCGCGGTGGCGCGCACGCAGGTCGGCAGGCGCATCTATGCCGAAGGTGACCACCCGCCTGCCCGCGTTCAACGACCGCCACAGCGGCGCAAATCCATCGTCGGCGTTGATCACGGCCGCGCCCGAGGCCGCCAGGCCTTCGTAGATCTCGCCCTTCGCCTGGGCGATCGCCTCCATGCTGCCGAGGATGCCGATGTGCGCGCGGCCCGCGTTCGTCACTAGCGCCACGTCGGGGCGGGCGAGACCGGCGAGATAGCGGATTTCACCCGCGTGGTTCATCCCCATCTCGATCACGGCGTAGCGGTGCCCTTCGCGCAGCCGCAACAACGTGAGCGGGACACCGATGTCGTTGTTGAGGTTGCCCTGCGTGGCGAGCACACCCGCGGGATCGCCCGCCGCTTCGCGCAGAACGCAGCCGATCATCTCCTTGACCGTCGTCTTGCCGTTGCTGCCGGTGAGAGCGATCAGGGGAAGATCGAAGCGCGCGCGCCAGGCGACGGCGAGGCGCCCCAGCGCGAGTCGCGTGTCGTCGACACGTACGACCGGTCCGCTGAGGGGCTGCTCGAGGGTGGCGTCACGCGGCACGACGGCCGCCGCGGCCCCGGCGCCGAGCGCCTGATCGACGAACTGCACGGCATCGTGGCGCTCGCCGCGCAGGGCGAAGAAAAGATCCCCGGGCGCGAGCTTGCGAGTGTCGGTGGAGACGCCCGTGATCGTCACCTCGGCGCCGGTCGGGTCGGCCTGCATCGCACGTGCCGCCGCGGTGAGGGTCATGGAGAAGGCGCCGGCGCTCATCGGGCCTCCGTCGAAGTACCACGCGCGAGCGCGGCCCGCGCGACGGCAACGTCGCTGAAGGGGTGGCGCACCCCGGCGATCTCCTGATGCGTCTCGTGTCCCTTCCCGGCGATCAGCACGACGTCGCCGGCGCTCGCCGCGGCGATCGCGGCAGCGATGGCGCGCGCGCGGTCCGGCTCGACCTCGAACGGGCCCGTCGCCCCCGCTGCGATGTCGGCGAGGATCGCCTGCGGCTCCTCGCTGCGCGGGTTGTCGCTCGTCAGCACGACACGGTCGGCCAGCTCGGAGGCGACCGCGCCCATCTGCGGGCGCTTCCCGCGGTCGCGCTCGCCGCCGCAGCCGAACACGCAGGTGAGCGTGCCGCCACCCAGATGGGCGCGCAGGGCGCGCAGCACCTGCGCGAGAGCATCGGGCGTGTGGGCGTAATCGACCACGACGAGCGGCGCATCCGCGCCGCCGAGGGTCTGCATGCGACCAGGCACCGGCTCGAGCGTGCGCAGCACCGGCAGTGCGTCGTCCAGCGGGACGTCGCTCGCGAGCAGCACCCCGAGCACACCGAGCAGGTTCGCCGCGTTGTAGGCGCCCATCAGGGCCGACTCGATCGCCGCACTCCCCCACGGGGTCTCGATCTCCAGACGCAGGCCCATGCGGTGCAGGTCGAGGCGATGGCCCGCGATATGGGCATCGCCGAGCCCGTAGGTCAGGATCTTCAGGTCGCGGCCGGCGAGGCACTCGACCAGACGGCGCCCCCACGCGTCGTCGACGTTCACCACGGCGTGCCGTAGCCCCGGCCAGTCGAACAGCCGTGCCTTGGCCGCGAAGTACCCGTCCATGTCGCCGTGATAGTCGAGGTGGTCGCGGGTGAGGTTGGTGAACAGCGCGACGTCGAACTTCGCGCCGGCCACGCGGCCCTGCACGAGCCCGTGGGACGACACCTCCATCGCGACGCCGCTCGCGCCGTCGCGATGG
>JADLDQ010000098.1 GCA_020846575.1 Burkholderiales bacterium | reverse complement strand
GCGCCGCGCAGGCGCCGGGGTTCGACCGCACGCGGCTGCTCAACCAGATCGCCCCCTCGACCAACGAGGTGAACTGGGAATACGCGGTGATCGAGCGCATCAATCCCGAGACGCTCGCGACCGACCTGCTGCCCTTCAACCTCGCCCGGGCGGTGATCGAGGCCGACCCGCAGCACAACCTCGCGCTGCGCCCGGGCGACGTGCTGACGGTGTTCTCGCGCGAGGACATCGCGCTGCCGCAGGCGAAGCAGACCAAGTTCATCCGCGTCGAGGGCGAGGTGCCCGCCCCCGGCATCTACCAGATCCGGCCGGGCGAGACGCTGCGCCAGCTGCTGGTGCGCATCGGCGGCGCCACGCGCGAGGCCTTCCTGTTCGGCGCCGAATTCACCCGCGAATCGACCCGGGTGCAGCAGCAAAAGGCTCTCGACGAATCCATCAACCGGCTCGAGCAGGACATCCAGCGCCAGGCCACCACGCGGGCGCAGAACGTGATGACGACCGAGGACTCGGCGAGCCTCAAGGAACAGGCGGACGCCCAACGCCGCCTGGTCCTGCGCCTGAGGGAGCTGCGTTCCAGCGGGCGCATCGTGCTGCAGATGCCCGAGCAGCCCGCCATCGCCGACCTGCCCGAGATCGTGCTCGAGGACGGCGACCGCTTCTACGTGCCGCCGCGCCCCTCGATGGTGAGCGTGTTCGGCTCGGTCTTCTCCGGCAATTCGTTCGTCTACCGGCCGGATGCGCGGGTGGCCGACTACCTCGGCTACGCGGGCGGCGCGACCCGGTCGGCCGACGAATCGAGCACCTACGTGCTGCGCGCCGACGGTTCGGTGCTGAGCGCGCGCCAGGGCGGCGGCTTCCTGAGGGCATCGATCAGCGGCGCACGGCTGATCCCGGGCGACGCCATCATCGTCCCCGAGGAGATCGACCGCACCACCTTCACCAAGAACCTGAGGGACTGGACCCAGATCTTCTTCCAGTTCGGGCTCGGCGCCGCCGCCCTCAAGGTCATACGGGATTGAGCGGGTAGAGGGCGACAGCGGCCCTTGTTCCGAGAATCCCGGCGCAGCCGGCGCGCACGGCTGCCTGGCCGCGCACAGCACCTGGCCGCGGCCGCGTCAGGGCGCAAGCAGTATCTTCAGCTTCTCGCGGCGGCGAAACGAAGCCCAGGCCTCGCCGAACGCCTCCAGCGGCATGACCGCTTCCGTCAGGGGATCGAGCGCAAGCGAGGGCAGCAGGGAAATGGCCTCGGCGAAGTCCGCCGCGCCGCTTCCCACCGAGCCGATCACCGCCTTGTCGAACGCCACGATGTGCTCGAAGCTGAATTCGTGCCGCGCGTAGGGAAGGCCGAGCAGCAGCAGGGTGCAGCCGGGAGCTGAGCCGGCGATCGCCTGCTGCAACGCGCTCGGATCACCCGTCGCCTCGATGATCGCGTCGTAGCGGGCAAGATCCGCGGGCGGCCCGTCCGTGCGCATTCCCAGCCCCTCCAGCAGCGCGCGCCGCGCAGCGTCGCGTTCGATCAGCGTCACCGCCTGCCCGCGGGCCTGCAGCACCTGCGCGGCCAGCCAGCCGATGGCGCCGCCGCCGACCACCGCGCAGCGCGCGCCGCCGCCGGCGCCGAGGAGCTTCTCAAGCCGCCGCAGCCCCTTCAGCACCACGGCCAGCGGCTCGCACAGCGCGGCCTTCTTCATGTCCGTGTCCCGCGGCAGCCGGTGCACGAAACGGGCGGGAACCCTGACGTACTGCGCGTAGGCGCCGTCTTGGCGCATGACGCCCAGCTCGCGCCTGCGGGCGCAGGCGATGAAATTGCCGCGGCGGCACGGCTCGCAGTCGTGGCAGCTCTGGATGCACTCGACCACGACGGGGTCGCCGGGCTGCAAGCCCTCGACCCGTGCGCCGCTCGCCGCGACGTGACCCGAGAACTCGTGGCCGGGGATGATCGGGTAGCCGGCGAGCCCGCTGTGGAAGTACCCGAGCGTGCCCTCGGCGACCTCCAGATCCGTGCCGCACACACCCACGTAGGCCACGCGCACCAGCACCTCGCTCGGCGCCGGAGGAACCGATTCAACGCGCACCAGACTCGCGCGCCGCGGCCCCTTGACGAGCACCGCCCGGTAGTCGCGATCGAAGTAGATCTCGTCTCCCTTGCCCGGGGTATCGGCGCCCGCGGCGCGTGCGAGCCCCTTCAATGTACCCCGGGCCTTGTGCAGGCGAAACAGCAGTATCTCGCGCAGGCGCGGCCGCAGTTCCCCGCTGCGCGCGGCCGCGGCCAGGTCGCCCAGCAGGCGCCAGAGCTCGCGCGCCGCCTCGGCCGGGAGGTCCGCGCGCCGCCGCATCCCGATCTGGCGCGCCGCCAGGGCCTCGCGGTAATAGCGATGATGGACCTGCGCCCAGGTCTCCTCGTGGATGTGGCGCACCGCGGCTGCCGGTTCGTAGATCACCGACCAGCCCTGCGCCAGCCAGTGCTGCGCCCACGCGATGTCTTCCAGCCCCGTCAAGCGCTCGTCGAAAGGCGTGCGCTCCCAGAGCGCGCGGCGGATGGCCGAGTTCGCGTTGTTCGCGAACAGGGCGGCCGGCGGGATGCGCAGCCGCTGCGCGCCGAAAGTGCGCGTGAAATCGAGCCGCTCGCCGAGCTTCGAGACCGGCGCCCCGAGCTGCCGGCCGTAGCTCATGGCCACGCGCGGATCCTCGAACGGCGCGATCAGGTTCTCCAGCCAGCGCTCGTCGAGCGGTTCGACGTGCGCGGACACAATGCCGACGATGGCGGCGCCTGCCGCCCGGATGCCGACGTTGAGCGAGTAGCCGAAAGTGAAATCCCGGCTGTCGATCTCGACCAGGCGCGCGCCATGGCTGCGCGCGATCTCCCGGGTCGCATCGAAGGAACCGGAGTCGACCACGATCACTTCGTGGTCGGCGAGCGTCTGCGCGCGAAGCAGCGAGAGCAACCGCCCGATGCGCTTTTCCTCGTTGAAGGCGCGGATGACGATCGACGCTCGCATGTTCCGGGCGAAGCGGCGCTCACGCGCTTCCCGGCGCGGCCGGCCGCGCCGCGGCCTTCTCCCCCTGGAGCACCCGCAACACGCAGTCGATCGGGTTGCGGTGCACCCGCTCCCAGGCCGCCGGGCTGGCGTTGGCGTTGTGCGGGGCGAGAAGGACGTTCGCCATGCGGCGCAGCGGGCTGCCGGCAGGCAGCGGCTCGTTCTCGAACACGTCCAGGGCGGCTCCCGCGATCCCGCCCCGTTCGAGCGCCGCCACCAGCGCGTTCTCGTCGACGACGGGGCCGCGGGAGGTGTTGATCAGCACCGCCGAGGGCTTCATGCGCGCCAGGGCGGCCTCGTCCAGCAGGTGCAGGCTGGTCGGGTTCAGGTCGCAATGCAGGGTGACGAAATCCGACTGCGCGAGCAGCGCCTCCAGGCCGGTGACCGCCATGGCCGTCTCGGCCACCAGGGCCGGGCGCGGCGGGACCGGGTCCGTTCCCAGGATGCGCATGCCGAACGCGCGCGCGCGCCGCGCCACGGCGGCGCCGATGTTGCCCACGCCCACGATTCCCAGCGTGCGCTCGTGCAGCGCGAACCCGGGCGTCTTGCGCCAGGCGCCGGTGCGCATCGAGTCGCTCATCGCCAGCAGGCCGCGCGCGAAGCACAGTACGTAGCCGAGCGTCGTGTCCGCGACCGGGACGCTGAACGCGTCCGGCGTGTTGCATACCAGTACGCCGCGCGCGCGGGCGGCGGCCCGGTCGATGGAATCGACGCCCGTGCCCCACTTGGCGATCACCTTCAAGCGGGGTGCGGCGTCCAGGACGCGAGCGGTGACCGCGTCGTCGCCGCAGATGAGGCCGTCGATGTCGCCGACCCGGGGCAGCAGCTCGGCTTCGGACAGCCGCTCCTGGACTTCGACGGTGGCGACGTCGATACCCGCGGCCGCGAATTCCGGCAGGAAGCGCTCCAGCGCCGGAATCAGGTAGGGGGCGGAAACCAGCACTTTGCGCTTCATGTGCGGCCCGCCACGAGTGCGCGCCGCGCCACCAGCATCATGTGCGAGCTCAGTCCGTGCGTGGAGAGCCAGACCTGGAGGTCCCGCCGCGCCGCCTCGCCCGCATGCCGGTAGATCGCGCGCACGAAGCGCTCGTTCACCGCCTCCAGGCCGCTGGCGACGATGTCGACGTCCAGGAGGCCGGGCGTGCCGATGTCGGCAACTTCCAGGTCGCAGCGCGCGGCGAGCGCCGCCAGCGAAGCGGGGTTGAGAAAGTTGAGATGGTGGGGGGGGTGCACCGCCTTCGCGTGCTGCCACAGCACGCGGATGTCGAAGCCCGCGCCGCTCAGGGTGGTCAGCACCAGCAGGTCGCCCGGGTGCATGAGCGCGGCCACCTCGGCGAGGAAGCGCCCGGGCGCGTGCAGGTGCTCGAGCAGCTCGAACGAGGTGAATACGCGCGAGCCCGGCCTGCCGGGCAGGTCCTCGCCGCGAACCGCATGAAGGAACGATTCGATCACCCGCAGTCCCTTGCCGCGGCACGCCTGGGCGAGCGCGGGCGCCGGTTCGACGGCGCACACGCCCGCGCCGGGCAGCAGCGCGGCGATCTCCTCGCAGAAGACCCCGTAGCCCGCGCCGATGTCCACCACCGCCGTGAGCTGCCGGCCGGCGCCGAAACGCTCGGCCAGGGCGGCCACCGTGCGCGCGCGCGGGCGGAACATCCGCTCGCGCCGGGCTTCCTCGGTCTGGCGGTAGAAGTCGGTGGCGAGGAATCGCGCCGAGCGCGCTTCCCGGTAGTAGCGCAGGATCGCCTCGGCGCCGGGCCGCGGGCTCGCGTAGAGGGTGTCGCAGGCGCTGCACAGCCGGTAGTGGAATCCGTGCTTGATGAAGGCTTCCTCGCCCCCGCCGCCGCAGGCGGGGCATGCACTCGCCTGCCACTCGTCCCGGGTGAAGAAGTGCAGCGCGTCCTCGCGGCACAGCGCGAGCAGCCGCTCGAACAGGTCCCTCGGGCGGATATCGGTTTCCTTCACCGTGGCGTTCCGTAGCCGGCGATGAGCGGGTCGTCCTTCATCGCGGCCTGCACCTGGGCGAGATCCCGGGGGGTGTCCACGCTGGCGGTCCGGGCGCCGGCATCGATCATCTTCACCCGGTAGCCGTGCTCCAGGACGCGCAGCATGTCGATGGATTCGGCGATCTCCAGCGGGGTCGGCGCGAGCTCGGTGAAGGTTGCGAGGAACGCGCGGCGGAACGGGATCACGCACACCTGCTTGTACGCTGCCGGCGGCTCGCCTTCGCGCAGGTAGGGTATCGGCGCCCTGGAGAAGTAGAGCGCGAAGCGCTCCCGGTCCATGACCACCTTGATCTCGTTGGGATCGTGCAGCGCCTCCCGGGTGTGGATGCGCCCGAACAGGTTCGCCACCGGCGCGCGCTCGTCCGCGAGCAGACCCTCGAGCGCCGCGCCGATCATGGACGGCAGCAGCATGGGTTCGTCGCCCTGGATCATGACCACCACGTCGAGCGTCGCGCCGCCCGCACGCTCGATGAGGGTGGCCGCTTCGGCGCAGCGGTCGGAAGCGCGTTCATGGCGCTCGGAGGTCATCAGGCAGGGAGCGCCGATCGAGCGCGCGTAGTCGGCGATCTCGCGGTCGCAGGTCGCCACGTAGACCGCGTCCAGGCGCGTGCACAGCCGCGAGCGGAGCACCACGTGACCGAGCATCGGGATACCCCGGATCGGGGCGAGCGGCTTTCCGGGAAAGCGGCTGGAGCCCATGCGCGCGGGAATGACGCCGGCGATGCGCATGCGCTCAACCCGCCTTCCAGCGGCGGCTGCCGCCGCGCTCGAGGCGAGCGCGCGGCAGGGACGTGGACTTGCGCAATCTCATCGAGGCGGTCGTCGGGCGGCGGGCGATCCGGGTGAAGCGGCTGGAGGGTCGAGCGGCTGGAGTGCCGGCCGCCATCATAAATCCTCGGGCGCGCCGCATGGGCGGCGGGATGGCCGCGCGCCGCGGGAAGGCGCGCGCTCGCGCCCTGGCCTCGCCCGGCGAGCGCCCTTCCGCAGGGTCGAACCCGGCCGCTTGATAGAATCGGTGCGATGCGGACTGCGACAACCCGAGCGAAGCCGCGCCGATGAGCGAGTCGGAATCGCTGCTCGCGCTCGCACGAAGCTGCGCGCTGGAGGCCGCGCGGCTGGCGGCGCGCTCGAGCGAACCGGAACGGCGCGAGCACGACTTCAGCCCGGTGCTGGCCCGCGAAGTGAAGTCGCCGGCCGACCTGCTGCTGGAGAAGGTGATTCTCGGACAGCTGCGTCCCACCGGCATCCCCGTGCTGAGCGAGGAGGCGGGGCGGCTGGAGGGCGAGCGGCCCGGCGCGCGGGTGTTCATCGTCGATCCGCTGGACGGCACCGCCAACTACGTGCGCGGCATCGGGCACAGCGCGGTGTCCATTGCGCTGTGGGAGGGAGAGCGCCCGGTCTTCGGCGTGGTGTGCGTGATCCCGACGCTCGAACTCGCCTGGGGCGGACCGGGGATGGGTGCGACTCTGGGCGGGCGGCCGATGCAGGTGTCCCGGATCGAGGACAGGTCCCGGGCCATACTGTGCACCGGGTTCCCCGCCCGCCAGGACCTGGACAGCCCGGAGGCGCCCGCGCGCTTCTTCGCCGCGGTGAGACCCTATGCGAAGGTGCGCATGCTCGGGGCGGCCTCGATTGCCCTGTTGCAGGTGGCCAGAGGCGCGGCGGACGCCTATGCCGAGGAGGAGGTCATGCTTTGGGACGTGGCGGCGGGGCTCGCCCTGGTGCTGGGCGCCGGCGGAAGAATCGAATTCGCGCCGGGCCGGGACCCGCACGCGCTGCGCGTGCGGGCGGACAACGGGCGGCTGGCGCGAACCTGAGCGCGCGCGTGCGGGCTTGCGCTACCTGGACCTGAGCGGCTTCCTGTTCTCGGGCAAGTCGGCGCTGCACGACTTCGTCAGCGAGATCGACGGCATCTGGACACCCGGCTACTCGCGGGAGTTCGACCTGATCCGCGTCAAGGACGGGCTGGCCGACCTGGAGAGCGCGCTGGCGAGCTGGTCGCCCATTCGCGCCGACGCGGCCGCCCGCCGCTTCCTCGACCGGGTGCGCAAGCTCGCCGCACCGGCGCGGGGGCCCGGGCGCCTGCTCGCGCCGGGGTTCGGTTATGGAGAGCGCTTTCCGGGGCTCGCGCCGCTGGCCGAGCGCTTCATCGAGAGGATCACCGTGCGCCGCTGGCGGATGCACTGGCCCTACCACCTCCTGGACATGACTCCGTTCGAGATGGTCCTGTTCAAGCTCAGGCGCCGGTTTCTCGGCGACAGCGAGAACCTGGATTTCCGCCTGGTTTCGGGCGAGCGCTTCCGCGAGGCGCTGCGCGAATTCCTCGACGCCGTGCTGACTCGGGACGTGGACGCCGCGCGCTACCACACGGTGGTGCTCAACAACGCCTTCGAGCCCTACGATCCGGAGCGCTTCGCCGCCTACTTCGAGGACGCCCGCTCGATCGTGGTGGACCGCGACCCGCGCGACATGTTCGTCGAGGCCAACCGCTACTCCAGGGGATTCAACGAGGACGTGCGCACGTACCGGCGCATCTCCGGGGCGTTCGACGTCGATGTCTTCATCGACCGGATCCGTACCTGCAGGCGGCAGATTCGAAGCGGCGACAGTCCGCGCGTCCTGCGGCTGCGGTTCGAGGATCTCGTGGAAAACTACGAGGCCACGGCGTCCCGGATCTACGCCTTCCTCGGCGTCGACCCGGCAAGCCACTCGCGCAGGCGATCGGCGTTCGACCCGGCCCGCTCCGAGGGCAACGTCGGCCTGTGGAAGACCTTTGCGGATCAGGCGGCGATCCGCAGAATCGAGGATGCGCTGCTGCGCTGAACGGGCGCTGCGCCGAAGACGACAGCGAAGGCTCGATACGCCGGCGCGTCGCCGGCGCGCTGACTGCGACTGAAACGGCTTGCGGAGCGATCGTCCTGCGGCGACCGCGGAAACGTCTGCTCACCGGACACCCTCCGGCAAGCGCAGGCGTTCGGAAACGGCGTCGAAGCACGACTGCCCTGTCTTCTGAGGTGCGGGCTCGCACGCTAGCGCGCGCCCGCGGTCCTCAGGCCTGCCTTATGCAGTACCTGGTGAACCCGCGCGACGAGTCGGGAAAACCCCAAGAGGAGCCGGCGCAGCACCCGCCAGGGAAACCTGGCGAGAATTCTGCGCCGGGGATGGCCGTCGGGCGGCGCCCAGGTGTTCACCGCGACGCGCAGGAGCAGCTTCTTCCATCCACAGAATCTCTCCAGCGCGTCCAGTTCGATGCGGCGCAGTTCTGCGTAATTCCTGCTCAGAGCCGCCGGCTCCGCGGGCCGCGACAGACTCTGCTGAATCACCCGGTAGACGCCGAGCACCGCTGGAACGAAGCGCAGGCCTCCGTTCGCCAGAACCCGCAGATAGAACGCTCTGTCCTCGATGGCGAAGCGCGTGTCGTACAGGCCGGCGTCTTCGTAGTAACGGCGCCGCACGGCGAACGCCGGCCCGGGGACACACCAGTTCAGTATCAGCTCGCAGGCAAGCGAACCGGGATTGTTCATGAAGTACGGCGACACGCCGAAGAATGACTTCAGGAACGAATCGGCGATGACGTGGCCCGACGCGTCGATCGCGAGCGCGTCGCCGAACACCAGGTTCACCTCCGGATGGCGGCGCAGGGCCTCCACGCGCAGCTCGATCGAGTCGGGCAGGAACAGGTCGTCCGAGGCGATGGGTGCCACGATCTCGCCGCGCGCAAGGGTGATCAGCTCGTTGAGTGTCGGGATCGGTCCGCGATTCGATCTGGATTCGAAGTGCACGCGCTCGAATCTCGAGGAGGCGCCGCTCAGCCATTGTCGGATCCTGCGCGCCCCCTCATCCGGCGAACCGTCGTCGATGATCAGAAGTTCGATTCGCCGGTAGCTCTGGGCCGCGATGCTGTCCAGGCACGGCACGATGAAGCGCTCGTGTGCGAAATAGGGCACGACCACCGACACGAGTGGAACATGTTCAGTCATGTACCGGGCATCCTGCGGGCAGGGAAAAGCGGCATACCGATGGCGGCGGGCGGTGCGACGGCCGGCCGGCCCGGATCGCCGGGCTGTACGCATTGTAATGTCCGCATGAGCTACCATCACCGGCTCGCATCATGAACGCACTCAACCCAGACCCCGGCGCCGAGGGCATCGCGGCGATCGTCACCACGTACAGGCCGGACGCCGGCCTTTGCGCGAGATTGGCGCCGCTGCTCGAAGCCTGTACGACCGTGATCGTGGTGGACAACACGCCCGGAGGCAGTGAGGAACTGGGCTTGCCCGCGGCCTTTCGCGTGATCCGGAACATGAGCAACGTCGGTCTTGGCGCCGCACTCAACATCGGCCTGCGCGAGGCGCTGAGCATGCAGGCGGGGATCGTCGTGTTGTTGGATCAGGACAGCACGCCCTCGGCGGATTTCGTGCGCCGGATGGCGGTCGCATTGCGGCAGGCGATCGCAGAACATGGCCCGCGCGCCTGCATCGGACCGCAGCACGTTGACAACGCGAGCGGCGCCGTGCAAGGGGGTTTACGCGCGCCGCGGGCACCCCGGGACGAGCGGCGCGTTGCCGTCTCGTGCCTCGCCACCTCCGGGATGACCCTCGACGCCAGGTGCCTCGGACCGCGGGAGCTGTTCGGCGAGGATCTCTTTCTCGATCTGGTCGACTTCGAGTGGTGCTGGCGGCTGAGCGCCGGCGGCTGGACCTTCCTGCGCGACGCGTCCATCAGCATGCCGCACAGGCTCGGTATCGCCGAGCGCCGATGGTGCGGCCTGCGCATCTATGCGCCCGCGCCCTATCGCCACTACTACCAGGTTCGCGACACGTTGCGACTGCTGAGCAGAGCTTACGTGCCGATCGCCGCGAAGTTCAAGCTCGCCGGCCGCCTGCTGATCCAGGCGCTGATCTACCCGCTCGCACTGGACCGCGGCGGGGAGAGGCTTTCATGGATGACCAGGGGTGTCGTTGACGCTGTCCGCAAGGTGGAAGGGATCGGCGCGGCGGCAACACGCCTCGCCTAACAGGTTGATGCAAGAGGGGACGCGTCTCTCCCAGGGGGCAGCACAAGCAGTTCCAGGCCCCAGGGGCGGATCGCGTGACCGGGCTGGCGGCCATGAGGCTCATGAAGCAACCCGCGAGTTGGAGCCACCTCTGCCAAGCGTTGCTTCTAGCCGCGACTGCGCACTATGGCGATAAGATATTCCGCCAGACGGGCTTCCCTTTCACGAAATTCAAAGAGCGATAGAGCGTCGACTGTCGGCGCTTCTGTGCGCTTGGCGACAAGTCTTGTCCTTAGACCTAGAACCCCCTTTACACCCAAGTAAGTGTTCTTGAGCGCGGTACGTAACGAAGTGTAAGTCTTGCCCTTGAAGAATTGGCCGAATATATCGATATCCCAACGTTCATCCGAGAACTGCTCTCTCAGTAGGCTCGTGTACTCATTGAGCGTGTATTCTCTGCAGTGAAATGGATTTGGAATCGACGACACCTTGACAGCGCGATTCGGCGTGCTCGAAATGAATATGCCCTTATTGTCAAGAATCCGTGCCGCACGCTGCAACACTTCTTCCGGATGGTGAATATGCTCGATTACCTCGAAACACACGATCGCCTCGTAACGCCTCGGTTCTATGCTGAGACGCGTCACATCCCCGGCCTGGAATCTCAGTCCCGATCCGATATAGTGGGTACGCGCGTACTCGATCGCCTCTTCACTGATATCGATCCCGAGAACTTCAGTAGCGGACGCGAGCAGCATCGATGAGCCGTAGCCCGCTCCGCATCCAAGATCGAGCACTCTGCATCCTCTTACGTATCGCAGCGCGAATTCATACCGCGCGCGATGCTCCGCTTCCAGATGCGACGGGCTCGCTCCCGGAATCAATCTCTCTCCGGTAAACTGAACTGCCGATGATTTTCCGGCCGATTCCGTCAATGCTTTCTCGCTCCTCTTGCATCTTCCCTGAATCCCTTCGTGAAATGGCTCATCGCCGTAACAACTTTCGTGAAAGTCGCCATGAAGCCAGGGAATGCCTCCGTCTCCTGCGTGAACCGCCGCCGCTTGAGACGCGCAGTCTTCATCAGTAGGTTGATGCAAGAGGGGCCACAGCCCCTTATGCATCCCCGATTCCAGGGATGCAGCACGCGCGCTGCACTCCGACGAACTGCACGCTGTCGAAGAAACCCGGTACCGTCATTGGCGTTCTGCATCACGCTGCCGGATGAGTCCAAGGCGGGCGTGATGGCGCGGGGCGCGAAGGCCTGCACGGACCGGCGCCGCGCCGGGCGCATCGGCGAGCGCGGCGGGAGGACTCCGGCGCTCCCGTTCTGAGGCTTGCGCGCCCGGGCGGGGCTGGAGGCAGGTTCACAAGCGCGCCGCGAACGCCTCGCCGACCAGCCCGGCCAGGGCATCGATCTGCTTGGTCAGATCGAAGTGGTGGTTGCCGGCGAACAGCCCCGAGGAATCGATCCAGGACGCGTTGGGCAGGTCGCCCGCGATCTCGTGGTCGAACCACTTCATCACCGGGTTCTTGGCGAAATTTCCCGCCACGATCGGGCGGCACTCGACCCCCGCGGCCTGCAGCCGGGCGGCCAGCTCACTCCTCGCGAGCGCGCCGCCCGGCCGCAGCAGCAGCGCGAAGCCGAACCAGCTCGACTCGCCCAGTTCCGCCTGGATAGCGACCGAGGGATGGTCCGCGAAGCGGCTGCGGAAGCGCCGTGCGTTGCCGCGGCGAACGCGCAGGAACTCCGGGAGCTTGGCGAGCTGGCGCAGGCCGATCGCGGCGTTGATCTCCGTGGGGCGCAGGTTGTACCCCGGCACCACGAAGCGGAACGATTCCTCGAAGGCATCGTCCGACTTCGTCCCGCACACGCGGTTGACTGCGGGCAGGTTGCGCGTCCAGCCGTGGGCGCGCAGGGCGAGCAGGAAGTGGTAGTGCTCCTCGTCGTCGGTGACCACCATGCCGCCCTCCATGGTGGACATGTGGTGGCTGAAGTAGAAGCTGAACGAGCCCATCACCCCGAAGGTGCCGGCCTGCCTGCCCTCGAAGGTGGCGCCCAGCGATTCGCAGTTGTCCTCGACGAGGTCGATGCCCCTGCCGGCGAGCAGGCGGCCGATGGCTGCGAAGTCGTTGGGATTGCCGAGCAGGTTGACAGCGAACACCGCGCGCGTGCGGGGTGATATCGCCGCCTGGAGCGCGGCGAGGTCGAAGTTCAGCGTCGCGGCGTCGATGTCGACGAATTTCAGCCGCAGGCCGTACTGGTAGGCGGGCGCGTAGGTGGTGGGCCAGGACACCGCGGGCACGATGATCTCGTCGCCACGGGCGAGCGGCCGGGTGTTGCGGTGCACGAGCGCCGCGATCATCAGCAGGTTGGCTGAGGACCCGGAGTTGACCATCACCGCGTAACGCGAGCCGACGAACCTGGCGAACGCGGACTCGAACTCGCGCACCGTCTCGCCCATGGTGAACTGCCCGGACCTGAGAACTGCCTGCACCGCCTCCAGCTCGGCTTCGTCCCACGTCGTGGCCGCCAGGGGATAGCGTAGGTTATCGGCCATGTCGTTCCAGGAAAAAGTCGTAGGTCCGGCGCATGCCTTCCTCGATCGTAGTCCGCGCGCGCCAGCCCCATTTCTCGAGCCTGAGCACCGAGACCAGCTTCCTTCGCATGCCGACCGGCCGGGTGGTGTCGTAGGCGAGCGCGGCGCCGCATCCGACCGCCGCGAGCGCCGCGCGGTAGTACTCGCTCACCGTGTGGTCGGTTCCGGGGCCGACGTTCAGCAGCTCGGGCAGGCTGTCGAAGGATTCCAGCGCGCGCCACAGGAAGTCCGCGAAGTCGCCCGCGAACAGGAACTCGCGCCGCGCCTGCCCGTCGCCCCACACCTCGATCGCGGCGCGGCCTTCGCGCTTCGCGCGGTGCGCCTTGAGGATCGCGGCGGCTACCAGGTGCGAGGACTTCGCGTCGAAACGGTCGTGGCGGCCGTAGAGGTTGCAGGGGATGACCGTCTTGTAGAGCCTCGAGGCGTCCTCGCGCGCGAGGTACGAGGCGAGGCGCGCGACCGAGATCTTGGCGAGCGCGTAGCCCTCGTTGGTGGGTTCCAGCGGGCCCGCCAGCAGCATCGACTCCTCCAGCGCCGCCGGCCAGTCCTTGGGGTACATGCAGGAGGAACCCACGTTCAGCACCCGGCGCACGCCGCAGCGGGCGGCCGCCATCAGCAGGTTGCGGCCCATGTCCCAGTTTTCCACCAGGAAGGAGACCGGCGCGTCGATGTTCGCCTGTATGCCGCCCACGCGCCCGGCCAGGTGCAGCACGATGTCCGGGCGCTCCTTGAGCAGGAAAGCCTCTACGCGCAGGTAGTCGAGCAGGTCGAGCTGGGCGTGACCGGGTTGCAGCAGCTCGTGATGCCGCGCGCGCTCATGCTCGGCGAAGTTGCGACCGGCCATGCCGCTTGCGCCGGTGACCAGAATGCGCACCCTCAGTCCCGGCCGGCGGCGCGCAGCTCGGCGCGGGCGAGCGCGAGATCGGCGCCGGTCATCTCGTTCACCAGCGCCTCGAACGAGACCTTCGGCGACCATCCCAGCCGGGCCCTCGCCTTGCTCGCATCCCCCAGCAGCGTCGCGACCTCCGCGGGGCGGTGGTAGCGGGGATCGACGCGCACGATGGCCCTTCCTGTGCCGTCCACGCCCTGCTCGCCGTCGCCGCTGCCGCGCCAGGCGATCGGCAGATCGAGCCGCGCACAGACCGCCTCCACGAACTCGCGCACGCTGCGCTGCGCGCCGGTGGCGATGACGTAGTCATCGGGCTGGCCCTGCTGCAGCATCAGCCACTGCGCCTCGACGAAGTCGCGCGCGTGGCCCCAGTCGCGGCGCGCCTCCAGGTTGCCCAGGTACAGGCACTCCTGCAGCCCCAGGCTGATGCGGGCGAGGCCCCGCGTGATCTTGCGCGTGACGAAGGTCTCGCCGCGCAGCCGCGACTCGTGGTTGAACAGGATGCCGTTGCAGGCGTAGAAGCCGTAGGCCTCGCGGTAATTGACCGTGATCCAGTAGGCGTAGAGCTTCGCCACGCCGTAGGGCGAGCGCGGG
>JADLDQ010000097.1 GCA_020846575.1 Burkholderiales bacterium | reverse complement strand
GACACGGTGGAGCGGGTGGAGATCATCCGCGACCTGCGGCTGGGGGAGTTCGACGTGCTGGTCGGCATCAACCTGCTGCGCGAGGGACTGGACCTGCCGGAGGTGTCGCTGGTGGCGATCCTGGATGCCGACAAGGAAGGGTTCCTGCGCTCGGAGCGCTCTCTCATCCAGACCATCGGCCGCGCGGCCAGGCACCTCAACGGCGCCGCAATCCTCTACGCCGACCAGACGACCGATTCCATGAAGCGGGCCATCGGCGAGACCGGGCGACGGCGCACGCGCCAGGTCGAGTTCAACGCCCGCCACGGCATCACGCCCAAAGGGATCGTGAAGCAGGTGAAGGATCTGATCGACGGCGTCTACGACCCGCAGCAGGGCCAGCTCGAGCTGCGCGCGGCCGAGGAGAGCGCGCGCTACCAGAAGCTCTCGGAGAAACAGCTCGCGCGCGAGATCCGCCAGCTCGAAAAGCAGATGCTCGACTACGCGCGCAACCTGGAGTTCGAGAAGGCCGCAGAGGCGCGCGACCGCCTCGCCGAACTCAAGAGGGGTTTCTTCGGTGCGCTTCCCGAGGACGAGGCGCCGCCCAAGGCGGCCTGAGCGCAGGCCTGGCGGCGCGCGCGGGGTGTGCGCCGCCGTTGCCGTCGCTGCGCCGGATCACTGCGTCGGTTTGACGCCATCCCTGCTCACCTGCACCCGCACCGCCGTGAGCTTTCCCCCGTCGCCCGGCCGCGCGGCGACGTAGATCGTCTCGCCCGGCCGGATGTCCGCCGTCGAGCCGGGCGCGGCGCGCGACATCGGCGTGCCCGGCGGCACCAGCACCTTCACCGTGCCGGCCTTGTAGTTCAGCGTCAGTTCCTGCCCGGAGGTCGCCGCGACCGAGGCCTCGAGCACGGCGTTGGTCATGGTGGAGCCGGGCTGCAGGTCGTAGGGCGAACGCCCCTGGGGCGCGGTGGGCGGGATGGGGCGCACGTCGATGGCCACCACCGCCCCGTCGGCACGTCTTACCGTGGTGACGCCGAGCACCGTCCCGGGTTTGATGTCCTCGAGCTTCAGGGGCAGCGTGGTCGAGACCGGCGTCTTGGGCGGCAGGTCCACCCGGACGTCGTTGCCGTCGCGCGCCTTCACCGAGATCACGCTGCCGTCGAAGGCGGTCACCACGCCCCGGACGTTGACGTTAGGCTGCTGCGCCCACGCGGCCGCGCAGGACAGCGCGAGGACGCCTGTCACGAGGTCTAAGACACGCGTGTTCATACGCTGCTCCCGGGAGTTGAACGCGCGCCGGCCGACGCACCGGCAGCAGCAGGGTATACAGCGTCGAGACGAGGCTCATTCCCCGGCTGGCGGATCCGGCCCGCCGGGAATGTCGCGCCCTCAGCCGGGTTGATCGTGCCGCGTTTCCACTTGCACCATCGGTTCGCTCAGCGAGGCGGGCGGCGGACGGCGCACGCGCGGCGCACCCACCGGCGGCTGCTCGGGCTGGACCGGTTCGGCGCGCTTCGCGTCGGCGCGCGTCTCGACCATCTGCAACCCGCTCTCCCTCAGCGCCTGCGCGATGTCCACCGGCGCCAGCTCGGCCGCACGCGGTGCGCCCGGTGCCTGCGGCGCAGCCGGCTCGCGCCGGGAGAACATCTCGGCGAAGGATTCGCGGGTCGGCGGCGGCAGCAGCGACGACGATTCGGCGCTTCGGGCGGCCACGACGGATTCCGCCTGCGCCGGCGCCGTTTCGGTGCGCCCCGCGGCGCGCTCGATCAGCGGCAGCGGTTCGGCCGGCGCCCCTGCCGGCGCCCCGGGTGGCGCCGCGGCATCCGCGGGCTGTGCGCTGGCCAGGGGAAGCTCGCTCTGCGGCGTGGCGGGCGCAGCGCTGGGCTCGGCGCCCGCTGGCGTCACCGCAGGCGCGCGCCCGGCGCGATCGCCGCGACCCCGCCCCCGCCGGCGGCGGCCCTCGCCGCGCTCGCCTTCGCCCCTAGGGGCACGCTCGCCTTCGGGTCGAGGGGCACGCTCGCCTTCGGCTCGAGGCGGACGCTCGCCCTCGACCCTCGGAGGACGCTCGCTCTCGGCCTGCGAGGGGCGTTCGCTCTCGGCCCTCGGAGGACGTTCGCTCTCGACCCTCGGAGGACGTTCGCTCTCGACCCTCGGAGGACGTTCGCTCTCGACCCGCGAGGGACGTTCGCCTTCACCGGCTATTCTTTCCTCGGCGGCCGCGAGCGCCTGCCCGTGTTCCATCTGCCTGCGGCGCTCGGCCTCGTGCCTGGACTCGTCGCGCTGCTGGGGGTCGCGAGCCTCGTGGCGGAATGTGTCGCGTCCCGGACGCTCACCCCGGCCGCGCTCCGTGCGCTCGCCGCGCTGGCGCTGGGGCCCGCGCTCGCCGCGCTCCGCGCCCGGCGAATCTTCCGGCCGCTCGGGCCGGCCCTGCGGCGGGCGGCCTTCGCGGCGTTCCCCGCCCTGCGCGCGCGCCTCGCCGCGTTCGCGGCGGCCGCGCTGGTCGCGTCCTCCCCTTCGCTCCGGTTCGCGCCGTTGCGCCTCGCGGCGTTCGGGTTCGCGCCGCTGCGGGGCGGCGGCCTGCGGCTGCACGGTCTCCTCGTTGGCCGCCGGCGCTTCTTCGGGGCGCTTGAACCAGCCGAGGATGCGATCGAACAGCCCGGCGCGCTCCGCGTGTGCGGCTGCAACCGGTGCTGCCGGCACGGCGGCCGCAATGGGCGCCGCGGCGGCCGGGGACGGCGCCGGCTGCTCGGGGACCACGTTCTGCACCGCGGCCTGCGGGCGCGCGGGTTTCGGCTCCTGACCCGGCGCTGCCTGCTCGGCCTCGGTGGGCGCCTCGACCAGGTTGTACGAGGGCGGCAGCGCGCCCTCCTGGTTCAGGTCGTCGTGGCGCAGGCGCTGGATGCGGTAGTTGTGCGGTTCCAGGTGCACGTTCGGGATGATCACGACGTTCACCTTGATGCGCGCTTCGATGGAGGAGATGTCGGCGCGTTTCTCGTTCAGCAGGAACGCGGCCACGTCCACGGGCACCTGCGCGTGCACCGCGGCGCTGTTCTCCTTCATCGCCTCTTCCTGGAGGATGCGCAGGATGTGCAGCGCGGTGCTCTCGGTGCCGCGGATGAAGCCGGTACCGCTGCAGCGCGGGCAGGGCTGGTGCGCGGTCTCCCCGAGCGAGGGCCGCAGCCGCTGGCGCGACAGCTCCATCAGGCCGAAGCGCGATATCTTGCCCAGCTGCACCCGGGCGCGGTCGTAGCGCATCGCCTCGCGCAGGCGGTTCTCCACCTCGCGCTGGTTGCGCTGGTTCTCCATGTCGATGAAATCGATGACGATAAGGCCGCCCAGGTCGCGCAGCCGCAGCTGCCGCGCCACCTCCTCGGCCGCCTCCATATTGGTCCTGAAGGCGGTTTCCTCGATATCGCCGCCGCGCGTGGCGCGCGCCGAGTTCACGTCGATCGCCACCAGCGCCTCGGTATGGTCGATCACCACCGCGCCCCCGGAGGGAAGCGACACCTGGCGCGAGTACGCGGACTCGATCTGGTGCTCGATCTGGAAGCGCGAGAACAGCGGCACCGTGTCGCGGTAGTGCTTGACCAGCTGCACTTTGTTGGGCATCACCGCCGCCATGAAGGCGCGCGCCTGCTCGTAGATTTCCTCGGTGTCGACCAGGATCTCGCCGATCTCGTCGTGGAAGTAGTCGCGGATCGCCCGCACCACGAGGTTGGATTCGAGGTAGATGAGATAGGGCGCGGGGTTCTGGAGCTTGCCGCTCTCGTCGCGCTGGGGGGCCGCCGCGCCGGTGATCGCCTCCCACACCTTCATGAGGTAGTTGAGGTCCCACTGCAGCTCCTCCAGGCTGCGGCCGATGCCGGCGGTGCGCGCGATGATGCTCATGCCCTGCGCCAGCTCGAGCTGCTCCACCAGGTCGCGCAGCTCGTTGCGCTCTTCGCCCTCGACTCGGCGCGACACGCCGCCGCCGCGCGGGTTGTTGGGCATCAGGACCAGGTAGCGCCCCGCCAGGCTGATGAAGGTGGTGAGCGCCGCGCCCTTGGTGCCGCGCTCGTCCTTCTCGACCTGGATGATCAGTTCGTCGCCTTCCTCGACGGCATCCTGGATGCGGGCGCGGCCCGCGTCGATGCCCGGCTTGAAGTACGAGCGGGCGATCTCCTTGAAGGGGAGGAAACCGTGGCGCTCCGAGCCGTAGTCGATGAACGCGGCTTCCAGGCTCGGCTCCACGCGGGTGATGACACCCTTGTAGATGTTGCTCTTCTTCTGTTCCTTACCGGCCGATTCGATGTCGAGGTCCAGCAGTTTCTGGCCATCGACAATGGCGACCCGGAGTTCCTCGGCCTGGGTCGCGTTGAACAGCATGCGCTTCATGGGTTGTTCTCCCGCGCGCGGGCGGGACAAAACCGTGCGCCCTGCCTCTTCAGGCTATCGCTTCATCGTGCTCGCTGGATGTCAGCCGGGCTCTTGCCGCGATTCTCGCCGCATGTCCGCCTCGGTCGTTCCGCTCTCCTGCCGCGGTTGCGCCGTGCTCCTGCCGCGCTGTCGCCGGATGGGTCTCGGGGCCGGGTTTGTCTTCGGCGGCCCGTTCCGGGCCGGCCGCGAATTCCGCCTTCGAATGGATCGGACGCGCTTGTATCATCAGGTGGTTTCAAGGGTCATTCGGTGACCCGCCTATCGCCGGCTGAATCCGGTCCTGCTTGGAATCGGTTCGGTTCCAGAAAGATGACTCGGACGCGGGCTGCCGCCGTTACTCATGCCTCCGCCGCGCGGGACGCGCAACGATGATTTGCAGCCGCATTCTGCAGGCTGGCGCAGATTGTATGGAAAATGAAGGATTTAAGCAACGTATCGACGATTCCGGTCGAAGCCGGCTCGGACGGCCAGAGGATAGACAATTTCCTGCTGCGCGAATGCAAGGGCGTTCCGCGCAGCCACATCTACCGCATCCTGCGCACCGGGCAGGTGAGAGTCAACAGCCGCCGCGCCGGCGCGACCTACCGCCTGCGCGAAGGCGACCGGGTACGCATTCCGCCACTGCGCGCCGCCGAGCGCGAGGCGCGGGAGCGGGCCGCGCCGATCGCCCTGCCGGTGCTCTACGAGGACGAGTGGCTGCTCGCGCTCGACAAGCCCGCCGGCATCGCGGTGCACGGAGGCAGCGGCGTGTCCTTCGGCGTGATCGAGCGCGTGCGCGCGGCGCGCCCGGGGTTGCGCTTCCTGGAACTGGTCCATCGTCTGGACCGCGAGACCTCGGGCGTGCTGCTGCTCGCCAAGAAGCGCCAGGCGCTGCTCACGCTGCACGCCGCGCTGCGCGAGGGCCGAACCGAGAAGGACTACCTCGCGCTGGTGCGCGGCCGCTGGCGGGGGGCGCAACGCAGCATCCGCCTGTCGCTGCGCAAGTACCTCACGCGCGCGGGCGAGCGGCGGGTGAGCGTGGACGCGCAGGGCAAGGAATCGCTCACCGTCGTCCACCCGGAGCGCGTGTTCGATGACTGCACGCTGGTGCGCGCGGCCCTGCGCACCGGGCGCACGCACCAGATCCGGGTGCACCTCGCGCACCTCGCGCATCCGATCGCCGGCGACGACAAGTACGGCGACTTCGCCTGGAACCGCGAGCTCGCGGCGCGCGGCCTGCGGCGCATGTTCCTGCACGCCGCGCGCATGCGCCTGGAGCACCCGGCGAGCAGTGCCACCCTCGTCGTCGAATCGCCGCTGCCGGCCGCGCTCGCGGGTTTTCTCGATGGCCTCGGACCCGCCTGAGCACGCCGCTGAGCGCTTCGTGTGCGCGGGCGCCGAGCTTCGTGTGCGCGGGCGCCGAGCTTCGTGTGCGCGGGCGCCGAGCTTCGTGTGCGCGGGCGCCGAGCTTCGCGATGCCGGGCCGGGCGTGCGCTTCGCGGTCACGCTCGGCGGCCGCGGCGAACCGGCGTTCGCGATCCGCTTCCAGGGCAGGGTGCGCGCGTACCTGAACCGATGCGCGCATGCCCGGGCGCAGCTCGACTGGACCGAGGGCCGCTTCTTCGATGGCGAGGCACGCCATTTGGTATGCTCGCTTCACGGCGCCCTGTACGCGCCCGACACCGGACAGTGCGCCGCCGGCGGCCCGTGCGCCGGCGGCGCACTGACGCCGCTGGCCATCGAAGAGCGCGACGGCGGCGTGTTTCTCATCGACGCGCGCAACGCGCTGCCTG
>JADLDQ010000096.1 GCA_020846575.1 Burkholderiales bacterium | reverse complement strand
CTCAAGGTCGACGCCGACACCTGTCGCGGCACGCGCGAGGGCGTGCCGCGCCTGGCGGAACTGTTCGCGCGGTACGGAGCGCGCGCGAGCTTTCTGTTCAGCCTGGGTCCGGACCATACCGGGCGCGCGATCCGGCGCGCCCTGCGCCCCGGGTTCTTCGGCAAGGTGCGGCGCACCTCGGTGCTCGAGCACTACGGCCTGCGCACGCTCCTGTACGGAACGCTGCTGCCGGGCCCGGACATCGGTCTGGCGTGCGCCGCGCAGATGCGCGCGGTCAGGGCAGCGGGTTTCGAGACCGGCGTGCACTGCTGGGACCACGTGCGCTGGCAGGATGGCGTGCCGGGCGCCGGCGAGGACTGGACGCGCGCCCAGATGGAGCGCTCGCTCGCCCGCTACACCGAGGTGCTGGGCGAGCCGCCGCGGGTCCACGGCGCCGCCGGCTGGCAGATGAACGTGCACGCGTTCCGCCTGCTGGAGCGCCTGGGATTCGAATACGCCTCGGACACGCGCGGCAGCGGCCCGTTCGTGCCGGTGTGGAAGGGCGAGCCTTTCGCCTGCCCGCAGCTGCCCACCACCCTGCCGACGCTGGACGAGCTGATCGGAACCGGTTCCATCACGGCGGCGAGCGTGGCGTCCCACCTGCTCGCGCTGTCGCGCGAGGCGCCGCCCGCCGGGCACGTGTACACCCTGCACGCCGAACTGGAGGGCGGCAAGCTGCTGCCGGTGATGGAGGCACTGCTGTCCGGGTGGAAGGACATGGGCTACGAACTGGTGGCGCTGGGCGACCTCGCTCAGGACCTGTCGATGGCGGCGCTGCCGCGTCACGAAGTCGTGTCCGGATCCCTCGCGGGCCGCTCCGGCACAATGGCGCTGCAGGGCCGCGAGTTCCTGGTGCGGCACAATGCGAACGCCGCCGCCGCCACAGGCGGCGGTCGAGGAGGCGGTCCCGACTTCACAACATGATTGAAATATCGGGCATAAGTCCCTGAATCTCAGGGGTTGACAAAGAGGAGCTATTGGGAAACCATGTCCGCGACACCGCATGATTCGAAACAGACGCAACCGCCCTCGCCGGCAATGGCCGCCAAGCCGGTACGGGACTTCACCCTGCCGCGCACCGGCGGCGGCAGCTTCCGCCTGTCCGAGTCCGGCGAGCGCATCCTGGTGCTGTACTTCTATCCGAAGGACAGCACCCCCGGTTGCACCACCGAGGGCTCGCACTTCCGCGACCGCTACCGGGATTTCCGCAAGGTGGGCGCCGAGATCTTCGGCATCTCCCGCGACAGCCTGCGCTCGCACGAGAACTTCAAGGCGAAGCTCGGCCTGCCCTTCGAGTTGCTCTCCGACGAGGACGAGAAGGTGTGCGCCCAGTTCGGCGTGATGAAACTCAAGAACATGTACGGCAGGCAGGTGCGCGGCATCGAGCGCAGCACCTTCGTGCTCGACCGCGACCGCGTCGTGCGCCGCGAGTGGCGGGGTGTGAAGGTGCCCGGCCATGTCCAGGAGGTACTCGATGTCGTTAAGACGCTCTGAAGGCTTCTGCGCTCCGGAGGCAACGCCCATCGCGGCTTCCCCCGAGAGCGACGCATCCATGCCAGTCCGACGCGCGCGGCCCTCCGGCCGGAAGTCCTCGACCCGCCTGTTCGTGCTCGACTCCAACGTGCTGATGCACGACCCGACGAGCCTGTATCGCTTCGAGGAGCACGACATCTACCTGCCGATCGTCGCCCTGGAGGAACTCGACGCGCACAAGCAGGGCATGTCCGAGGTGGCGCGCAACGCGCGCCAGTCGAGCCGCTTCCTCGATGCCATCGTCAGCCGCGCGCAAGGCGACATCGCCCGGGGCATCGCCCTGCGCGGCGGCGAGGAGGCGGGGGCGCCGGGTGAGCCGACGGGGCGACTGTTCCTGCAGACCGAACTGATCGACGGCAACCTGCCGCCGAGCCTGCCGATCGGCAAGGCCGACAACCAGATCCTCGGCGTGGTGATGCACCTGCAGAAGAAGTTCGCGCGCCGCGCGGTGATCCTGGTCTCCAAGGACATCAACATGCGGATCAAGGCCCGGGCGCTCGGCCTCGCCGCGGAGGACTACTTCAACGACAAGGTACTGGAGGACACCGACCTGCTGTACACCGGCGTGCGCGAGCTGGCGCACGACTTCTGGGAACAGCACGCACGGGACATGGAGTCCTGGAAGAAGGACGGTCGCACCTACTACCGCGTGCGCGGGCCGATATGCCGCGACCTGCTGCAGAACGAATTCGTATACCAGGAAGGCGAGCGACCCCTGCAAGCGCTGGTGCGCGAGGCGGGCGCAGGCAGCGCGCTCCTGGAGACCATTCGCGATTACTCGCATGCGCGCAACAACGTCTGGGGCATCACCGCGCGCAACCGCGAGCAGAACTTCGCGCTCAACCTGCTGATGAACCCGGAGATCGACTTCGTCACCCTGCTCGGGCAGGCGGGCACCGGCAAGACGCTGCTGGCGCTGGCGGCGGGCCTGGCGCAGACCCTGGATTCCAAGCTCTCCTCCGAGCTCATCAGGACGCGGGTCACCGTGCCGGTGGGCGAGGACATCGGCTTCCTGCCGGGCACCGAGGAGGAGAAGATGACCCCGTGGATGGGCGCGCTGGAGGACAACCTCGACGTCCTGAACCGCACCGACCAGGAAGGCGGCGAATGGGGCCGCGCGGCCACGCGCGACCTGATCCGCTCGCGTATCAAGGTGAAGTCGCTCAACTTCATGCGCGGGCGCACCTTCATCAGGACGTACCTGATCATCGACGAGGCGCAGAACCTGACGCCCAAGCAGATGAAGACGCTGGTCACCCGAGCCGGCCCGGGCGCCAAGGTGGTGTGCCTGGGCAACATCTCCCAGATCGACACGCCCTACCTCACCGAGGGCTCCTCGGGGCTCACCTACGTGGTGGACCGGTTCAAGGGCTGGCCGCACTCCGGCCATGTGACGCTCGCCCGCGGCGAGCGCTCGCGGCTCGCGGACCACGCCGGCGAGGTGCTGTAGGCAGTCGCGAGCGCTCGCCGTCGCGTGGCGGCGTCACGGCCTCGAGGCTGGCTGCCCGCGCGTTCGCAACAGCGTCGCGTTCGCGGCGCCGGCGCTGCACCGCATCCTGGCCGGGCGCATCCTACGCCATGGCGAGCGCGGCCCCGCCCAGCGCCGCGAACACGACCACGTAGAGCGGCGACCACTTCCAGAACATCAGCAGCCCGAAGGCCACCAGCGCGAGCCCCATGTCGCCCGGCGTGCGTATCGAACTCGACCACACCGGGTCGTAGAGCGCCGCGAGCAGGATGCCGACCACCGCGGCACCGACGCCGCGCAGCGCACGCTGGATCGCTTGCCTGCGGCGCATGGACTCCCAGTGCGGGAGCGCGCCCGTGACCAGCAGGAACGCGGGCAGGAAGATCGCGACCAGTGCG
>JADLDQ010000095.1 GCA_020846575.1 Burkholderiales bacterium | reverse complement strand
GGATGGCCGTCGGCCCGCTCGACATTCCCTATCCCGCAGATTCGGCGGAGGTCGTGCCCGACGCGGTGCTGCTGCCGATGAACGGCTGGGACGCCGCCGGCTACCGGCTCGGCTACGGCGGCGGCTTCTTCGACCGGACACTCGCCAGCCTGCCGCGGCGACCGGCGGTCATCGGCGTGTCCTACGAACTGGCGCGGATGGAGACCATCCACCCCCAGAGCTGGGACATCCCGGTGGATTGGGTCGTCACCGAGCGCGGCGTCTACCGCCGCGACCAGGACAAGCTCGCGTTCCTCGGCGCGCCGCCCGAGGGGGAGCCGAGCGCGCTTGCGTCGCCGGTCTGCTATGCCGACGAGATCGCGCCGGGCTATTTCGGCGCTTCCAGCCACCGACGGGGAGATTGAGCATGCCGCATCGCGAGGAAACGCTGCGCCTGGTCGCCCGCATCGCGGACCGCAGCCCGGCGCGGGCGGCCGCGCCGTTCGGCGAGCTTTTTGCGCGCCTGGCTCGGGCGCGGGCGGAGGACGAAGCAATCGCGGTCGAAGAGCGCATCTGGGCGCGCTGGATGTCGCATCCGAACGCGGAAGCCGAGGCGGTGCTGGACCGCGCCACTTCCGACATCGCCTCGCAGCGCTATGACATCGCCGAGACGCGCCTCGCGCGCCTGGTGCGCAGGCGCCCGGACTTTGCCGAGGCCTGGCACAAGCTGGGCGCGCTGCTGTGCATGCTCGGCCGCGACGAGGAGAGCCTGCTCGGGCTGCGCCGCTCGCTGGAGCTCGAGCCGCGCCATTTCGCCGCGCTCGGCGCCGTGGGCGAGGTGCTCTATGCCGGCAACGACCGCGAAGGCGCAGCGCTCGCCTATCATGCCGCGCTGCGGCTGCATCCCTACATGAGCGCGGCGCGCGAGCGGCTGAAGGAGATCCGCCGCGGCGCCTAGCCGAGGAACAGGCGGTAGGCGGGATTGCGGGTCTCGTCCACGCAAGGGTAGCCGAGACGCCCGAGGAAGCGACGGAAGACCGCCATGTCCTGCTTCGGCACCTGCAGGCCGACGAGGATGGAGCCGTAGTCCGCGCCGAGGTTGCGGGAGTTGAACAGGCTGATGTTCCAGCCCGGGTTCAGCGCGGTGAGGAACTTCATCAGCGCGCCGCGTCGCTCGGGAAACTCGAAGCGGTAGAGCAGCTCGCCCGCGCCGCCCCCCACGCGCCCCCTGGCGCGTCCTTGCTCCCTGGGCAGGTGCCCGCCCACCATGTGCCGCATGTGGCCCTTGGCGACCTCGTCGTCCGACAGGTCGAGCGTGCGGAAGCCGTCGCGCCGCAGCGCGCGCACGATGCGCGCCGTCTCGTCGCGGTCCTGCACGGTGACGCCGACGAAGATGTGCGCCTCGCGCGGATCCGACATGCGGTAGTTGAACTCGGTGATGTTGCGCCCGCCCAGCGCGCGGCAGAAGCGCCGGAAGCTGCCGCGCTCCTCGGGGATCGTCACTGCCAGCACCGCCTCGCGGTGCTCGCCCACCTCGGCGCGCTCCGCGACGAAGCGCAGGCGGTCGAAATTCGTGTTGGCGCCGCAGGCGATCGCGACAAGCGTCTTGCCGCGAACGTGATGGCGGGCCGCCCAGGCCTTCGCGCCCGCGATGGCGAGCGCCCCCGCGGGCTCGAGCACGACGCGCGTGTCCTAGAACACGTCCGTGATCGCGGCGCACATCTCGTCGGTATCGACCAGCACCATCTCGTCGACCAGCTTCTTCGCCAGGCGGAAGGTCTCCTTGCCGACCTGCTTCACGGCGACGCCATCGGCGAACAGGCCCACGTGCTCGAGCACGACGCGCCGGCCTGCCTTCAGGGAACGCGTCATCGCGTCCGAATCCACCGGCTCCACGCCGATCACGCGCACCGAAGGCCGCAGGCGCTTGATGTACGCAGCGATGCCCGCGATGAGGCCGCCGCCGCCCACTGCAACGAACACGGCATGAATCGGGCGGTTGGTCTGGCGCAGGATCTCCATGCCGATGGTGCCCTGCCCGGCGATCACGTCCGGATCGTCGTAGGGATGCACGAACGTGAGGCCGCGCCGGCGCTTGAGCTTCATCGCGTGCCGGTAGGCATCGGAATAGCTGTCGCCGTGCAGCACCACTTCGGCGCCGCGCTGCGCCACCGCGTCCACCTTTATCCTGGGCGTGGTGACGGGCATGACGATGACCGCGCGGCAGCCCAGCTTCTGCGCGGCGAGCGCCACGCCCTGCGCGTGGTTGCCCGCGCTCGCGGCGATGACCCCTTTCGCCAGCTTCGCCGGCGGCAGGTTGGCCATCTTGTTGTAGGCGCCGCGCAGCTTGAACGAGAACACCGGCTGCAGGTCCTCGCGCTTGAGGAGCAGCCGGTTGCCGAGGCGGCGTGACAGCCCCGGCGCGAGTTCGAGCGGCGTCTGGATGGCGACGTCGTAGACGCGCGCCTTCAGGACCCTCTCGAGGTAGTCGTACTTGCGCACCCCCGAAGGGTATCAGTACTTGAAGAAGCCCCGTCCCGACTTGCGGCCCAGGTAGCCTGCCTCGACCATCTCGACGAGCAGCGGCGCGGGGCGGTACTTCGAGTCCTTGAAGCCCTCGTAGAGCACCTGCATTACCGCGAGCTCGACGTCGAGGCCGACCAGGTCGCAGAGCGCGAGCGGGCCGATCGGGTGGT
>JADLDQ010000094.1 GCA_020846575.1 Burkholderiales bacterium | reverse complement strand
GCCCGAGCGCCTGCGCCGCGCCCTCTACGACTTGGAGGACCTCGGGATCGCGAGTAACGACACGGCGCTGAGCGCCTTCGTCCACGCCGGCGTGGAGCGTTCTTCCCAGCGCCGCCTCGCGCAGTCCGCAGCTCTGGAGTCGGCGCTGATCGCGGCGATGCGCGAGGCGGCGCCCGAACTCGAGAAGGGGCAGGCCACCGTGCTGCACCTGCGCCTTGCGGCGCAGTCCCTGAAGGACGCGGGCCACGCGCAGGCGCTGCCCGAGCGGCTGTGGCGGCTGCTCGGCGGCCTCGCCGCCGACGGCCGCGACGAGGCGCTCGGCGCGGGGAGCCTGCGCACCCGGCGCCTGGATGCGGAATCCGTCGAGGTGACGCTGCAGCGCTCCTGGTCCGCGCTCGAGGAGACCGCGCGCAGGCGCCGCGCCGCGGCGGGCGTCGTGCTCGCGCACCTGCTCGGCTGCCTGCCGCACGGGGCGCGGGGCCTGGACCAGCTGGCCCAGACCACGCTCGGCGCCCTGCTCGCGGCGATCAAGTCCGACCTCGTGCTCGCCGCGCAGTCGAGGCAGCCCGCGCGGCTGCTGGATCGCGCGCTGCTGTGGCTGCACGAGCAGGAGGTGATGCGCCTCAACAAGGGCCTGGCGGTGTTCCGGCCGGCGATGAGCATCCGCCTTGCGCCCGGGCGGCGCGGCTTCTCGCGCGGCGACTTCGCAGCGCTGCGGCTGCACTACGACGAGCAGGTGGTGCAGATTCACGTCATGGCCGAGTATGTGCGGCGCGGCCTCGCGGCCATGGCCGAGGCGCTCGCCCTGGCGATGGACGACTTCAGCCTCGGGCGCGAGGCGTTCATCGCACGCTGGCTGCCGGAGCGGGAGAAGGAACTCGCGCGCCAGACCACGCCCGCGTCCTGGCGCGCCATCGTCGAGTCGCTGCGCAACCCGGCGCAGCAGCGCATCGTCACCGACGAGCGCGAGCGCAACGTGCTGGTGCTGGCCGGCCCCGGCGCCGGGAAGACGCGGGTGCTCGCGCACCGCATCGCCTACCTCCTGCGGGTGCGGCGCGAGAACCCGCGCGGAATCCTCGCGCTCGCCTACAACCGGCACGCGGCGGTGGAGATCCGGCGGCGGCTGCAGGAGCTGGTCGCAGACGAGGCGAAGGCGGTCACCGTGCTCACCTGCCACGCGCTGGCGATGCGGCTTGCCGGGGTGAGCTTCGCCCGGCGCGCGCAAGCCGCCGACGAGGAGGCGTTTCGGGCGGTCATGCGCGAGGCCGTTGCACTGCTCGAAGGCAAGGGCCTGCCGCCCGATGAGGCCGACGAGCAGCGCGAGCGGCTGCTGGCCGGCTTCGGCTGGATCCTGGTGGACGAGTACCAGGACATCGGGCCGGAGCAGTACGCGCTCGTCTCGGCGCTGGCCGGCCGCACCCGGCGCGAGGAGGAACGCAAGATCGGCCTGTTCGCGGTGGGCGACGACGACCAGAACCTGTACGCCTTCGCGGGCGCCTCGGTGGAGTACATCCGGCGCTTCGAGGCCGACTACGCGGCCGGGCCCGCCTACCTGACCGAGAACTACCGCTCCAGCGCGCACATCATCGAGGCCGCGAACCGGGTGATCGAGCCCGCGCGCGAGCGCATGAAGGCAGGGCACCCGATCGCCATCGACCGGGCGCGCGCGAAGCAGCCGCCGGGCGGGCAGTGGCGGCGCCGGGACCCGGTGGGGCAGGGACGGGTGCAGGTGCTGCCCGCCGGTGGCGATGCGCGCACCCAGGCACTGGCCGTCATGACCGAGCTGCGGCGGCTCGCGTCGCTGGACGGCAACTGGTGCTGGAGCGGCGCGGCGGTGATCGCGCGCGAGTGGAAGCTGCTGGAGCCGGTGCGCGCCTATTGCGAGAGCGAAGCGATCCCGGTGCAGGTGGCCGGCGATGAGCCGCCGCAGTTCTGGCGGCTGCGCGAGACCCAGGCGCTGGTGGAATGGCTGCACTCGCCGGACAGCGCGCGCGACAGCCGCGCGCAACCGGCGCCGGCCGGCAAACAGGCGCGGCCCGCAGCGCGCGCGGCGCCGGTATCCGCTGGGGGTGCGCTTGCCGGCGCCGGTTCGATCGCCGCCTGGATCGCGGCGCAGCCGCAGGGCCCCTGGTGGTCGCTGCTCGGCGAAGCGGTCACGCAGTACGCGCTGGAGACCGGCGGGGCCGAGCTGCCCGCGGCGCACTTCGTGGAGTGGCTCGCCGAGTGGGGTCGCGAGGTGCGCCGCCGGCAGACGGGGCTGCTGCTGCTCACCGCGCATCGCGCCAAGGGGCTGGAATTCGAGCACGTGGCGGTGCTGGACGGCGGCTGGGAGCGCGCCGGCCGGGACGAGGACGCCGACGCGCCGCGGCGCCTGTACTACGTCGCCATGACGCGGGCGAGGAGCACGCTGACGCTGGCGCGCCTGAGCGCGGGCAACGCGCTCCTCGACGGGCTGCCGGAAAGCCCCGCGATCCTGCGCCGCGCCGCGGTCGCGCTGCCAGGGCCCGGGCCCGAACTGGCGCGGCGCTATCGGCTTCTCACCCTGGCGGACATCGACCTGGGCTACGCGGGGCGGCAGGCGCGAGGGCACGCCGTGCACCACGCGATCGCGGGGCTCGCGGCGGGCGCTGCGCTCGAGCTGCGGCGGGAGGCGCAGCACTGGGTGCTGCACGATGCGCGCGGGCGCAGGGTGGGAAGACTGTCGCGCTCGTTCTCCCCGCCCAAGGGGCTGTCCTGCATCCAGGCGCGCGTCGCGGCGAGCGTGGTTCGCCGGCGCGAGGATGCGCAAGCCGGATATGCGCGGCTTGCGCGCTGCGAGCGCTGGGAGGTGGTGGTGCCGGAACTGGTGTACGGCTGAGGGATGAGGAGCAAGGAGCGAGGAGCGAGGGGTGAGGAGCGAGGGGCGAGGAGCGAGGGGCGAGGGGCGAGGAGCGAGGGGCGAGGAGCGAGGGCCTGCGCCGCTCGCGCTCCCCCGCATCCCCGCAATGCTGCGCTTTTTTATCAGGACTGCAGCGCTTGCCCGCGCGCAGGCCGCGCGCAATGATGCAAGTCCTGTCGATCCGGAGAGCCCGCCATGGAACTTCTCACCGTCCCCATCGAAAAACCAGACCCCGTCAACTTCATCCTCGGCCAGTCGCACTTCATCAAGACGGTGGAGGACGTGCACGAGGCGCTGGTCTCGGCGGTGCCGGGGATCCGCTTCGGCCTCGCCTTCTGCGAGGCCTCGGGCAAATGCCTCCTGCGCGTCTCTGGCAACGACACGGCGATGCAGGCGCTGGCGCAGAAGAACGCACTCGCCATCGGCGCCGGCCACAGCTTCATCGTGTTCCTCGCCGAGGGTTTCTTCCCGGTGAACGTGCTGAACGCGCTCAAGAGCGTGCCGGAGGTGTGCCGCGTCTTCTGCGCCACCGCCAACCCCACGCAAGTGGTGGTGGCGAAGACCGGGCAGGGCCGGGGCATCCTCGGCGTGGTGGATGGCAGTTCGCCCGCGGGCGTGGAGGAACAGGCCGACGTCGCCTGGCGAAAGGGGCTGCTGCGCCAGATCGGCTACAAGCTCTGAGGCGGGCTGTGGCGGTCAGGGTACAGGCTTTCCCCGCGTCCGCTTCGACGGGCTCACGCCCTCGGAAAAGCGATACCTGCGCGCCATGGCGGGCCTCGGCCCGGGGCCACATCGCTCGGGTGACATTGCGGCTCGCCTGGGAACCCGGGTACAGTCGGTGGCGCCGGTCCGCGCCGTGCTGATCGCGAAGGGCATGGTCTTCAACCCGGCGCATGGCGACGCCGGTTTCACCGTCCCGCTTTTCGACCCGTTCATGCTGCGCGCGACGCCGTAGACGGCGGGCGCCCGCGCGCGGCGCCGCTGCCACGAGGCAGCGCCCTCAAGGCATCCCCAGCACCCGCTTGGCCACGATGTCCTTCTGAATCTCCTGCGTGCCGCCGTAGATGGTGGCGCGGCGGTTCTGCAGCAGCGAGCGCGCGGCGTCGAACGCGATGCCCCCGGCGCTCACCGGCCCGTGCGCGCCGCCCGCGCAGTGGGCGGCCTCGAACGCGAGGTCCGACAGGCGCTGCAGGAGCGCGGTGCCGGCGATCTTCATGAACGAGGACTCGGCGCCCACCTGTGCGCGCGAGAGCAGCGCCACCGCCTGGGCGTGCGCCGCCGAGAGCGCGAGCAGGTCGACCTCCGCGCCCGCCAGGCGGTCGGCGAAGGCCTCGTCGTCGGCGATGCCGCTCGCCACGGCGAAGCGCCAGGCGTAGCGCAGCGTCGCCAGGTCGCGCTGGGTGGAGGCGCTCCCGATGCGCTCGTTGACCAGCAGCGCGTTGGCCACCTTCCAGCCGCCGTGCAGCTCGCCCACCAGGTTCTCCCGGGGCACCCGCACTTCGTCCAGGAAAACCTGCGCCAGCTCGTCCTCACCGGCGATGGTGCGGATGCCGCGCGCGGTGATGCCCGGGGACTTCATGTCGATGAGAATGAAGGAGATGCCGTCGTGCTTCTTCGGCGCCTGCGGGTCGGTGCGCACCAGCGCGAACATCCAGTGGGCGTGGTGCGCCCAGGTGGTCCAGATCTTCTGGCCGCTCACCACGAAGTCATCGCCGTCGATCAGCGCGCGGGTGCGCAGGCTCGCGAGGTCGGAGCCCGAGTTGGGCTCGGAGTAGCCCTGGCACCAGACCGCCTCGCCCGAGAGCATCTTCGACAGGTGGCGCTTCTTCTGCGCCTCGGTGCCGAAGCGGATCAGGATCGGGCCGATGTGGTTGATCGCCTGCGCCGAGATCTCCGGGGCGCCGATGCGCGCGAGTTCGTCGGCGAGGATCACCTGCTGCACCAGCGTCGCACCCATGCCGCCGTGTTCCTTCGGCCAGCCGGGCGCGATCCAGCCGCGCTCGTAGAGCTGGCGGTGCCAGGCGATGCCCTCGTGGTGGGGTGCGCGGGTGGCGATGTCGCGCAGTCGGTGAGGGAGGTTCGCCTCCAGCCACTCGCGCACCTCGGCGCGGAAGCGCGCGTCCGCTTCGCTCTCGACGCCGATGCGCGGCAGGTCCGCCCAGGCGCCGCCGCCGGTGCGGGTCGAGCGCCGGTAGCGGCGGCGCTCGGCGCCGGTGGGGCCCGCGAGCCCCGAGAGCGCCATGGCGCGCTTGAGGTAAAGGCCGATGTCGTGCTCGTCGGTGAAGCCGATCGCGCCGTGCATCTGGATCGAGGACTTGGCGACGGCCAGCGAGGCCTCGCCCGCGAATACCCGCGCGGCGCAGCAAAGGCGCGCGGCGTCCTCGTGCCCCGCGTCGGCGGCGCGCGCCGCCTCGAATACGAGGGCGCGCGCCAGCTCCTTGTGCACGTAGTTGTCCACGGCCTGGTGGCGCAGCGCCTGGAACTTGCCGATCGGCTGGCCGAACTGCACCCGGGTGGCAAGGTATTCCAGGGTGCGCGCGGCCGAGCCGTCCGCAAGGCCGAGCATCTCGGCCGAGAGCGCGAGCTGCACGGCGGCGTACAGGCGCGCCGACAGGCGCTTTGCCGCTTCGCCCGAGGCGATCACGGCGGCGGCGGGCACGCGCGCGCCCTCGAGGACGAGCGCGGCGAGCGCGCTGCCCTCGATGGCGCGGCCGGGAACGAGCGACAAGCCCTGGGCGCCGGCGGCGAGGTGGAATACGACGTGCTCCGCGGCCGCCGAGGCTTCGACCACGAAGTGCTCGGCGGCGAGCGCGGGCAGGCCTTCCCAGCGGCCGCAGACGCGATACCCGCCCGCGCCGTCGGGTTCCAGCGAGATCGGCGCCGCGCCGCGCGGTCCGGGCGCGGGTGCGAGGGCGCACAGGGCGAGCGCCTCGCCCTTGAGCAGTGCCTCGATCGCGGACCGCGGCGGCACGGCGCAGGCAGCAAGCGCCGACGCCGCGGCCGCGGCGCAACCCAGCGGCAAGGCACAGAACTCGCGTCCGAGCGCCTCGCACACGTGCGCGAGCGAACCGGGCCCGAGCCCCGCGCCGCCCGCGGACTCGGGCACCAGCAGGCCGATCCATCCGGCCGCGGCCGCCGCGCTCAGCGCCTCGGCGTCGTAGCCCCGCGGCGTCTCGCGCAGCCGGCGCAGGCGCTGGGCGCCGCCGTGACGCTCGGCGAACTTGTGCGCGCTCTCGCGCAGCAGGCGCTCGACGTCGGTGAGCAGGGGATCGAGGTTCATGGGGACTCCCTTCGAAATTCGGGGCCGAGCGGCCGGGTCACCTGCGGCGCGAACGCGCCGGCCGCCTCGATTTCGAGCGCGCCCGCACGCTCCCTTTCGTAGTGTAGCGGGCACCGCGCTCGTGGGCCTTGAACACGCTCGTCCTGCCCGCCGAGCTGATCGGCGAGAGCGACGCCTGGGGCCTGTCGCGCCGCACCGTAGTCGCGTTGACGCTGCAGACCGCCGACCGCGAGCTGCTCGAAGCGCTGCGCGAGAAGCTCGCGGGCGAACTCGCGGACTCGGTGCGCGTCCTGGACGAGATCGCGGACCTCAACCGGGAGAAGCTCGAGATCGACGTACCCCAGGAGGTGCTGGGTCTCGCGGGCCTGGCGGCGTGAGCCGCGAGGCCGCCCGGCGCCGCCGCGCGCCGGGCGCGCCGGTTTTCCGCCGGCGTGCGGGTGCGGCCGGGGAGAGGCATTGCCTCCGTCTGGGAAACGGTCGGCTCAGATCGGATGGGGTCCGCCATGCCCCGGTCCGGTCCGCGAAATCGAATGGTTGCCGCGCGGACCGGACGGTTGCCCGTCGAGGGTCGATGGTTGGTGGTTGCCGGTTGCCGGCTTCTCCCCGCTTCGCGCG
>JADLDQ010000400.1 GCA_020846575.1 Burkholderiales bacterium | reverse complement strand
TGCTGCCAGCAGGCCAGGAAGCGCAGGAACTGCGCGGCCGTTACGGGCTGGATCTCGGCACGAAGGCGTTCGATGGTGTAGCGGTGGATGCGCGCGAGCAGGCGCCGGTCGCACCAGCCCTGCTGGCCGCCGAAGCGCGTGCGCAGGACGTAGCCTTCGTGTTCGAGTTCCAGCAGGACCGGATCGTCGCTGACAACCGGGCCCAGCGCCTCCATGCGCCCGCGCAGCAGGTCCTTGGGCTCGCGGGACACTTCCACCGCGTACCACCGCTCGCCCTCCTTTACTACGCGACCCTCGGCGTCGAGTTGCGCGAGGGCCTTCGGCCAGACGGCGTTGCGCGCGGTTTCCTCGTCCGTGACGAAGCCCATCCACAGCAGCGCCTCGTGGACCACCTCCGCGTCGGCGTGCTGCGGCCAGGCCTCCTCGCGCACGCGCGCAATGGCGTCCGGATCGAGTTCCCCGATGGTGTCGAGGTCCTTCACGTCGAGCGTGCGGCGCGTCATCACCGCCTGCGTGCGGCGTTCCTCCAGCGGCGCGTCATCGAGGAACGCGTAAGGCTGCGCGGAGAGTATCCCGCGCGCAAAGGCGCTGGGCTCGGGCGTGTCGATGGCCACGCGTTCGATGCTTCCCGACTTCAGGCCCTCGAGCAGGCCCACGAGCCCGTCGATGTCCATCAGCTCGGTCAGGCAGTCCTCGATCGTCTGCCGCACCAGCGGGTGGCCGGTGGGGACCTCGAGCGGTCCGGCCGGCAGGTTCTCGGGACAGGCGACGACGTTCGGGAACGCGCGCGCCATCGCGTCGCCGGCGCGCATGCGCAACAGCGGCGCGGGCACGCGCTTGCCGTTGTGCATGCGTTCGACCAGCAGCGAGCGCGTGACGTTCCAGCGCCAGCGCGTCTCGAACTGCCCGCCGGTCAGGCAGGCCTGCGTCAGCGTCTTGCGCGCGCTGCTGGGATGCAGAAAATCGAAGACGGATTCGAGCGGGAAGCTGGTGTTGGGCGCGAGCGACAGCAGCAGCGCTTCCTCATTCGCCGCCGCCTGCAACTCGAAGCCGAAGCCGCGGCAAAAGCATTTGCGCAACGCCAGGCCCCAGGCGCGGTTGATGCGCCCGCCGAAAGGCGAGTGGATCACCAGCTGCATCCCGCCGCTCTCGTCGAAGAAGCGTTCGGCGATCACGCGCTTCTGCGTGGGCACCGTGCCCAGCGCGCGACGGCCCGCGTCGATGTACTCGGCCAGCTGCTGCGCCGCGCCGCCTTCGACGCCGGTCTCGCGCACCAGCCACTCGACGTCGGCCCCTTCCTCGCGCAGCTCGCCGATGCCTGCGGAAAGTTCCACGGTGCGCGCGGGCGCCTCGCCCAGCCAGAACGGCAGCGTGGGCGGCTGGCCCCTGGCGTCGGCGACGCGCACGATGCCCTCGCGCGACTCGACGCGCAGGATGCGCCACGACGTGTTGCCCAGCTGCACGATGTCGCCGGCGTTGGATTCAACGGAGAAGTCCTCGTCCAGCGTCCCGACGTGCGTGCCCTCGGGCTCCTGCACGACCTTGTAGTCGGCGACGTCGGGGATCGCGCCGCCGCCGGTCAGCGCCGTGATGCGCGCGCGCTTCGTGGCGCGCACGCGTTTATGCACGCCGTCGCGGTGCAGCAGCGCATGGCGGCCCTCGCCGTGCAGCTTCAGGACGTCGTCGAAGTCCTCGCGCGTCAGTTCGCGGTAGGGCCACGCGCGTTTGAATCGTTCGTACAGGTCGTCTTCGCTCCAGGGTTCGGCCACGCAGGCGGCGACGGTCTGCTGAGCAAGGATATCCAGGGGCTTGCCGGGCTGCGGCGTGCGGTCCAGCTCCCCGCGGCGCACGCAGCGCAGCAGCGCGGCGGCCTCGGCGAGTTCGTCGAGCGTCAGCGGGAAGATGCGGCCCTTCGGCGTGCGCCCCAGCGCGTGGCCGCTGCGCCCGACGCGCTGCAAAAAGGTCGCGATGCTGCGCGTCGCGGCGATCTGGATCACCAGGTCCACGTCGCCGATGTCGATGCCCAGTTCCAGGCTGGCGGTGGCGACCAGCGCGCGGAGCTTGCCTCCCTTCAGGCGGCGCTCGGCGTCGAGGCGGCGCTCCTTGCTCAGGCTGCCGTGGTGGCAGGTGACCTGTTCCTCGCCCAGGACCTTGGTCAGCCGTGCGGCGACGCGTTCGGCCATCTTGCGCGTGTTGACGAACAGCAGCGTGGTGCGGTGCTCGACGATCAACTGCGCGACGCGCGCGTAGATCTCCTCCCATTGCGCGTGCGAACAGACGGCGCTGAGCGGCGACGGCGGCACCTCGACGGCGACGTCGAGCTGGCGCAGATGGCCGGTGTCGACGAGCGTGCATGTGCGGCCCACGCCGGCGAGGAAGTTCCCGACGTCGCCGAGCGGCTTCTGCGTGGCGCTTAGCCCGATGCGCTGGACGGGCCCGGCGACCGCTTCGAGGCGCTCGAGACTCAGGGCCAGGTGCGCGCCGCGCTTGTCGCCCAGCACGGCGTGAACTTCGTCGACGATGACGGTGCGGACGGTGCGCATCAGGTTGCGGCCGCCGTCGCTGGTGAGCAGGATATAGAGCGACTCGGGCGTGGTGACCAGGATGTGCGGCGGACGGCGCAGCATGGCGGCGCGGTCGCGGCCGGTGGTGTCGCCGCTGCGGACCATCACGCGGATCTCGGGCAGGAACAGGTCCTGCGCGGCGATCTCGGCCAGCGGGCCCTGCAGGTTCTTCTGGATGTCGTTGCCGAGGGCCTTCAGCGGCGAGACGTACAGCACCTGCGAGGCGTCGGGCAGCGAGGCGCCCTGGCGCAGCAGCGCGTCGATGGCCCACAGGAACGCGGCGAGCGTCTTGCCGCTGCCGGTGGGCGCGGCGATGAGCGTGTGCGCGCCTTTCTGAATCGCGGGCCAGCCCTCGCGCTGCGGCGGCGTCGGCGCGCCGAAGGTGCGGGCGAACCAGTCGCGCACGGCGGGGGTGAAGGCGTCCAGCGGCATTCGTTTCTTATATCGTTCCGGCTGCGTGCGGAAAACAGGAAAGCGGCGCGATCATCCTTTTTCAGTCCGGATCATGGTTCCAGCCGTGGTTCAGAATGTAGCGCCGCGCGGCCTCGCCCACGCCCCACCCCGCCGCTCCGCCGGCCAGGATGCCCAGCGCCATCGCCACCAGCCCAAAGACGGCCTGCCCGCCGCGGCCTTCAAACGCGTAACCGCGGT
>JADLDQ010000093.1 GCA_020846575.1 Burkholderiales bacterium | reverse complement strand
GCCCGAGCGCGTCTTGGGCAGCAGCGTCACGAAGTGCACCGCGCGCGGCCGCGCGATGGCGCCGAGCTGCCGGTCCACGGTCTGGAGCACCTCCTGTTCGAGCGCGCGCCGCGCCTCGGGACGCGCCCGACCCGAGGCGTCCTTCGCCACCGCGAAGGCGAGCGGCATCTGTCCTTTGAGTGGATCGGCCACGCCCACCACCGCGCACTCGGCGATGTTGGGGTGCATGTTCACCGCCTCCTCGATCTCGCGCGTGCCCAGGCGGTGGCCGGCGACGTTGATGACGTCGTCGGTGCGCCCGAGGATGAAGTAGTAGCCGTCCGGATCGCGGATGCCCCAGTCGAAGGTCGAGTACAGCATCGTGCCGGGGAAGCTGGTGAAGTAGGTATCGACGAAGCGCGCGTCGTCGCCCCAGACGGTGCTCATGCAGCCCGGGGGCAGCGGCGGCACGATGGTAACCACGCCCTTCGCACCGTCGTGGACCTCCCGGCCGGTCTGCTCGTCGACCAGGCGCACGTCGTAGCCGTAGGCGGGAAAGCTCGGCGAGCCGAACTTCGAGGGCGTGGCCTCCACCCCGGGCAGCGGCGAGAGCAGCGGCCAGCCGGTCTCGGTCTGCCAGTAGTGGTCGAGCACGGGCCGGCCGAGCGCCTCGCTGATCCAGCGGTGGGTGGGCTCGTCCAGCGGTTCGCCGGCGAGGAACAGGTGCTTGAGCGAGGACAGGTCGTACTTCTTCAGGTACGCCGGGTCCTGCTTCTTGAGCACACGGATGGCGGTGGGCGCCGAAAACATCACCGTCGCCCGCGTGTCCTCGACGATCTTCCACCAGATGCCGGCGTCGGGGCGTATCGGCACGCCCTCGTACATCACCGTGGTCATGCCCGCGATCAGCGGCCCGTACACGATGTAGGAATGGCCCACCACCCAGCCGATGTCCGAGGTGGTGAACATGGTCTCGCCGGCCGCCCCGCAGTAGATGTGCTTCATCGAGGCGGCGAGCGCCACGGCGTAGCCGCCGACGTCGCGCTGCACGCCCTTGGGCCTGCCGGTGGTGCCCGAGGTGTAGAGGATGTAGGAAGGCTGGTTCGACTCCAGCCACGCGCAAGGCACCTGTGCGCCCTCGTGCCGCGCGGCCAGATCAGCCCAGTCCACGTCGCGGTCCGGCGCCATGGCGAGGGCCGGGTCCAGGCCGCGCCGGTACAGCAGCACCTTCCCCGGCGGGTGCTTCGCGAGCGCGAGCGCCTCGTCCACCAGCGCCTTGTAGAGCACCGGCCTGCCCATGCGGCTGCCGCCGTCGGCGGTGATCATCAGGCGCGGCCTCGCGTCGTCGATGCGCGCCGCGAGGTTCGCCGCGGCGAAGCCGCCGAACACCACCGAGTGGATGGCGCCGATGCGGGCGCAGGCGAGCATGGCGAACAGGGCCTCCGGGATCATCGGCATGTAGATGACCACGCGCTCGCCCTGCGCCACGCCCAGGGAGGCGATCATCGCCGCGACCCGCTGCACCTCGCGGTGCAGCTCGCGGAAGCTGTAACGCTTCTCCTCGCCGGTCTCGGTGGAGATCCAGGCGAGGGCCGTCTGCTCCCCGCGCGCGGCCAGGTGGCGGTCCACCGCGTTGTGGCACAGGTTGGTCTGGCCGCCCACGAACCACTTCGCGAACGGGGGCCGGCGCACGTCGAGCACGTCGGAGAAGGACTTGTGCCAGTCGATCAGCCTCGCCTGCTCGGACCAGAAGTCCTCGGGATTCTCGATCGAGCGCCGGTGAAACGCGCGGTAGCTGTCCATCGCTCTTTCCTCCAGCAGTGCCGTGAAAACGCCGCCCGAGAATGCGCAGGCCGGACCGGTTCAGCCGATGCGCTCGAGCCCCTGCTCCAGCCAGGCCACCGCGCGGTCCACCTCCAGCAGCTTGTCCAGCCCGAACAGCCCGATGCGGAAGGTGCGGAAGTCCGCCGGCTCGTCGCATTGCAGCGGCACGCCGGCGGCGATCTGCAGCCCGGCAGCGGCGAACTTGCGCCCCGAATGCAGGTCCGGGTCGTCGGTGTAGCACACCACCACGCCGGGCGCCTCGAAACCGGGCGCGGCGACGCTGGCGAAACCGCGCGCGGCGAGCACGGCCCGAACTCGATCGCCCAGCGCCTGCTGCGCGCGGCGCGTCTTCTCGAAGCCGTGAGCCTCGGTCTCGCGCATCATGTCGCGGCAGCGCGCGAGGGCATCGGTCGGCATGGTGGCGTGATAGGCGTGACCGCCACCCTCGTAGGCCTCCATGATCTGCAGCCACTTGCGCAGGTCGCAGGCGAAGCTGGTGCTCGCGCTCGAGTCGATCTTCGCGCGGGCGCGCTCGCCCAGCATCACCATGGCGCAGCAGGGCGAGCCGCTCCAGCCTTTCTGCGGCGCGCTCACCAGCACGTCCACGCCGGCTTCGACCATGTCCACCCACATCGCCCCGGAGGCGATGCAGTCGAGCACGAGAAGTCCCCCCGCTTCGCGGACCGCCTGCCCCAGCGCGCGCACGTAGTCCGGCGGCAGGATCATGCCCGACGCGGTCT
>JADLDQ010000092.1 GCA_020846575.1 Burkholderiales bacterium | reverse complement strand
CTGCCGGCGGTGCACGGCGACCCGTTCGACCGGCTGCTGGTCGCTCAGTCGCTCGCGGAGCCCATGACCCTGCTCACGCACGACCGCACGCTGGCCGGCTACGGGGCAACGGTGCGGGTAGTCTGAGAGGCCATGAAGAGACCCTGCAAAGAGGAAACCGATCGTCTGGAAAGCTGTCATTGGCAGGAGTCGAGTAGCGTGGATGAGGGCCCGATGAGGCGCCGAAGTTGTTGGCAGACTTGCCGGATGCGCCCGGTGGCGAGAAGGCCGAGCGGCCGAAGGCTCGGGCGCGAGTGCCGATGCCCAACCGGGGGCAGCTGGAATTGCGTCCCAGCGCCCGGCCGATGCGATTCCGGATGCTTCGACGCGAGCGCCCTGCGGCCCCGCGCAGGCTGATCAGCCACGCCGCGGCGCGGCGGGCCGTACGCGCGTGCGGCGCCAGACCTCAGGCCTTGGGTGGGAGGCGGCGCGCTGCGCGCGCGCCCTGGGCCAGTTCCACCATGGTTTCGATCCGGACCACGCGGCGGTCGAGGTCGCGCACTTCCACGCTCAATTCGCGCACGGTATCTGAGAGGCGCTTGATCTCGGCGCTCATCTTGAGCACCTCGCGGACTCCCTCGATGATCTGGTCCAGCGCGGCCATCACGCCACCCGCCGCGCCTTGCGGCGGGCGCTCAACTGCGACAGCGTGGATTCCGCCTCGGTAAGGGCCGCGCGCAGCGCCGCGCGGCTTTCCTTCACCGCGCGGCGCAGCTCGGCAGCGAGGGCGGCGAGCGTCGGCTCGTCGGCGCCCGAGCCTGGCTCGCGCGCCGAGCGCCGCAGCAGCTCTCCGACCGACACGTCGAACGCCTTCGCCCGCTCGGCGAGAGCGCGCTTCTCCTCGGGTGTCACCAGGATGACCAGGCGTTCTGTGCGCATCGCTGCCCTTCCGTCTTAACATGCACATGTGCATATTAATGCCTGAACCCCGGCAGGTCAACGCCGGCGCGCTGCTCGCCACGGTCGGCAAGACCCTCTTCGCCCGCGCAGCGGCCGGTGCCCATCCCGGATTCAGGCAGGTGGGCAAGGACAGCCTGAAGAAATCCGAGGGCACGGGGCCGGGCCTTGCGCTCACCAGGCGGTTCGTCGAGCTGCACTGCGGGCGGATCTGCCTCCCGAGCGAGACTGGCAAGGGCTCGACTTTCAGCTTCACCCTGCCCGCACATCCGGGGAGCGTGTCCTGAACCTTCGTCCCGAACGCAGGCGCCGCGGATCAGTGAGCTCGAATCCGCCGGCGTGGCGGGGTGGGCGCATCCAGGTGCGAATGGGCGCCTCTTCTTCCCGGCGCGGGCGCTGGGGCATACTTCGGGGCATCGAGCCGCCTGCCGCGCGCTGCTGCGAGGAAAAGGGGATATGAAGCAAGCCATCGCGAAACTTTCGAGACTCGGAATCGGGGCCCTGTGCGCGTGCTTTGCAGCCGCCGCCGCAGCACAGGACTATCCCTCCAGGCCGATCCGCATGATCCTGCCCAACACCCCCGGGGGCATCACGGACATCGCGGCGCGGCTGGTGGGACCGTACCTGTCCAAACAGCTCGGACAGCCGGTCGTGATGGAGAACAGGGTCGCGGCGGGCGGTGTGGTCGCGGCGAACACCGTGGCGCAGGCGGCGCCCGACGGCTACACCCTCATCACGGTGTTCGACAGCTTCGCCACCAACCCCTATCTCTACCAGGGCGTGCAGTACGATGCGCTGAAGGACTTTTCGCCGATCTCGCTCGTGATCAAGGGCCCGCAACTGCTGGTCGTCTACCCGGGTTCGGGCATCCGCCACCTGCAGGAGTTGCTGCAGGTGGCGAAGGCGAAGGGCGGGGCGTTCAATTTCGCCACGGCCGGCGCCGGCACCTCCAGCCGCCTTACCCTGGAGCTGATCAAGTCGGCCGCCGGCATCGAGCCGCTGGGGATTCACTACAAGGGCGGTGCACCGGCCATCACCGCGGTGCTCTCCGGTGAGGTCACCGCCATGGTCACGGCGATGAACATCGCGATCCACCACGTGCGCTCCGGCAAGCTGCTCGCGCTCGCGGTCACCTCCCCCAGGCGCCTGGCGATGCTGCCGGACGTGCCCCCGCTGGCCGAGGCCCTGCCCGGCTTCGAGTCGCAGACCTGGGTGGGCATGCTCGCGCCCGCGGCCACGCCGCGCCCGATCGTCGAGCGGCTGAACGCGGACCTGCACAAGGTGCTGGCGCTGCCCGAGGTGAGGGGCGTGTTCGAGAAGCAGGGCTCGGCGGTTTCGCCCACCACGCCCGAGGAGTTTCACGAGTGGCTGCGCACGCAGACGGCGCTGTGGTCGCGCGTCATCCGCGAGCGCAAGATAACGCTCGACTGAGTCACAGCGAGGGGCTCGCTCGCCTCTTGCTCTGCCTCGACTTCAGGGAAAGCTGCGCTTTCTGTACAGCGTGCAGCATGCAGCCCAACTCTCCGGTCTCCTCGGCCGGCTCGCGCGCGATCCGGCCGATCACGCGGCGCACCGGCGCGTGTGGGAGCTGCTGCATGCGCAGGGACGTCTGCCGCAAGCCGCGCGCCTGTACCGCGCGGCGCTCGGCCGGCGGCTCGCCGCCTGGACGCCGCCGGTGAGCGCGCCGCGCCGGCGCCTCGAGGGCACGCTCCTGTGCGCGGTCGACTGCGACCATCCGGCGCTGGCGGTGCACGCCCTGCGGCGCTCGCTCGCCCTGTGCGAGTTCGACGGCGCGAAGCTCTTGACCGACGCCCCGCTGCAGCTGCCCGACATCGAGGTGGTGCGCATCGCGCCGCTTGGCGATGCCGCCGCCTATTCGCGTTTCATGATGAAGGGGCTGCTCTCCCATGTCGGTGCCGAGCGCGTGCTGGTGGTGCAGTGGGACGGCTTCGTGGCGGACGCCGCGCGCTGGGAGGAGAGCTTCACCCTGTTCGACTACGTCGGGGCGCGCTGGCCGCGCGAGGTCGCGGCCGACCACCCGGGCTGCGAGGTGGGCAACGGCGGGTTCTCGCTGCGCTCGCGCGCGCTGCTCGAGGCGCTGCAGGATCCCGCGGTGGCGGCGGACCACCCGGAGGACGCCGCCATCTGCCGCGGCGCGCGCGCCTGGCTGGAGGCGCGTCACGGGATCGCTTTCGCGCCGGGCGAGGTCGCCGACCGCTTCTCCTACGAGCACTGCGCGGTCGGCGGACCGAGCTTCGGCTTTCACGGCCTGATCAACCTCGGCCGTCACCTGCCCTGGCCGGAATTCGCGAGCTTCGAGTGTCTGGGCGAATGGCTGCTCGAAGGCTGAGCCGCCGGCCGTCGAACCGAGCCGGGCCGCAATGACCGAGCTGAGCATCCCCCAGGCGATGCGGCTCGCCGTGGCGCTGCACAACGACGGGCGGCTCGACGAGGCGAGCGCGCTCTACCGGGAGGTGCTGCGAGCATCGCCCGGCCACGCCGACGCGCTGCATCTGCTCGGACTCGCGCATCACCAGCACGGGAACCACGACGGGGCGGTGGCCCTCATCGAGCAGGCGCTCGCGCTCGACCGGGGCAATGGCCTGTACTGGGCCAATCTCGGTCACGTGCACCGGCAGGCGGGGCGCCCTCACGACGCCAGGCGCTGCTACGGCGAGGCGCTCGACGCGGGCGCCGGCGCCGCCGCGGTCCGCAATGGCCTGGGCTGGGCGCTGGCCGAACTCGAGCGCCACGAGGAGGCCGAGGCGCAGCTGCGCGCGGCGCTGGCGCTCGATCCAGCGCTTGCCGAGGCGCACAACAACCTGGGCAACGTCCTGCTCGCCCAGGGGCGCCTGGCGCAGGCGGCCGGGTGCTATCGCAGCGCTGTCGGGATCGACCCCGCCTTCGCGGTCGCCCACGCCAACCTCGGCAATGCGTTGCGGGAACTGGGAGACCCCGGGGGCGCTATCGAGCACTGCCGCCGCGCGCTCGCGCTCGATGCCGGCCTGCACTCGGCGCACAACAACCTCGGCAGTGCGCTGGCGGACCTCGGCGAGCCTGAAGCCGCGGAGCGCAGCTACCGGGCGGCGCTCGCGCTGCGCCCGAACGATGCCGCGACCCGGTTCAACCAGGGCCTGCTCAGCCTCATGCAGGGCGACTATGCCGCCGGCTGGCCGGCCTACGAGCTGCGCTTCGCCGCGGCCGATGCGCGCGCCGCGGGCGGCGCGCAGGCGCTTGCCGCGCAGCTGGCCGGGGTGGCCCGCTGGGGCGGGCCGGGCGATGAAGCGCACGGGCTAGTGCTCTGGACCGAGCAGGGGTTGGGCGACAACCGGATGATGCTGCGCTACCTCGCGCTCGCGAGGCAGTCCATTGCGCAGGAGTTGATCGTCTACTGCCGCCCGGAGCTGTCGCGCCTCATCCAGGCCATGGGTGTTGCCGACCGGGTGATTCCGAGCGACCAGCCGCTGCCCTGGGGCCGCTTCGACCGGCACTCGCCGCTCATGAGCCTGCCGCTGGTCTTCGGCACGCGATTGGAGAACATCCCTGCCACGGTACCCTACCTCACGGTCCCCGAAGACATGCGCCGCGCCTGGGCGAAGCGGGTCGCGGCGCTGCCGCGCCCCCGCGTCGGTCTCGCCTGGGCGGGTGGCCGGGCGCTGCGGCCCGACGCGCTGCGCAGCATGGCCTGCGAGCGCTTCGAGCCGCTGCTGCGCGCCGGGACTGCGTCCTTCGTCAGCCTGCAACAGGGGCAGGCCTCGAGCGCTTCACCCTTGCTGCACGACTGGATGCAGGACTGCCGCGACCTCCTCGACACCGCGGCGCTCATCTCGCAGCTCGACCTCGTGGTGAGCGTCGACACCGCGGTGGCGCACCTCGCGGGAGCGCTGGCGACGCCGGTGTGGCTCCTCAACCGTCATTCGAGCGAATGGCGCTGGATGCGCGAGCGCGAGGATTCGCCCTGGTATCCCGTCATGCGCATCTTCCGCCAGTCGCGCCCCGGAGACTGGGACGAGGTGATCGCGCGCGTGGCGCAAGCGCTCTCCAGT
>JADLDQ010000091.1 GCA_020846575.1 Burkholderiales bacterium | reverse complement strand
TCACCGCGGCGTCCCAGATGCCGCGCCAGCTGATCTCCCGGTAGATGTAGCGCGTCACGATGATGCCGTAGACGCAGGCGATGCCCGCCGCCTCGGTCGGCGAAAAAAACCCGCCGTAGATGCCGCCCAGGATCACCACGGGAGCGAAGATCGACCAGAAGCCGGCGCGCGTTGCGGCGAGCAGCCGGCGCCACTCGAACCTCTCGCCGCCGTCGGCGATGCCGCGCAGGACCGCGTAGCCGTACACGTACGCAGCCTGGAACAGCGCCATCGCGAGGCCGGGCAGGATGCCGGCGATGAACAGCAGCGCGATCGACTGCTCCGCGGCGATGCCGTACAGGATGAGGGCGATCGAGGGCGGGATGAGAATGTCGATCGAACCGGTGCTCGACATCATGCCGGTGGCGAAGCGCTCGCCGTAGCGTTCCTTCAGCGGGGGGTAAAGAAGTCTGCCCACCGCGGCGATCGAGGCGACGCTCGATCCGGAGATCGCCCCGAACACCGTGAAGGTGCCCACCGTGGTCAACGCGCGCGAGCCGCGCACCGCACCCAGGAGCGCGACCACCCAGTCGACGATGCGCCGGGACATCCCGCCGGCGCCCATGATCTCGCCGACGAAGAGGAAGAACGGCACCGCGAGCAGCGCGAACTTGTCGATCGAGGCGAACATCTGCTGCGGGACCACCTCCGGCGGCACCCGCATGAACCCGGTCACCAGGATGGCCGCGGTCGCCAGCAGGACGATGAAGATGGGAAATCCGAGCAGCAGCAGGATCACGGGCACGAGGGCCATGACCCACTCCATCATGCGCCTGCGCTGCGACTGTCCGCGCTCTGTCCCGGCGGGGCCGCGGGATCAGCGTCGGACTCTGCCGAGAGATGGCTGCGAAGGCGCACCAGCACGACCAGCAGCATCCCCGCGAATCCGGCGAGGATCGCCGCGTGCATCAGCCACGCCGGCAGCCGGGCGATCGTGCTCTGCTGGCCGGTGCCGCGCAGCAGCGCCACGAAGGCCCAGGCATATCGCACCACGAACAGGCACACCAGCACGAACGCGAGTGCCTCCAGTGCGCGGAACACCCTGCGCCAGCCCCGGCCAACTCGCGCGGAGAGAAGGTCCATGCGGATGTGCCGCCCTTCCCAGGTGACCAGGATGGCGCCGACGAACACGCACCAGATCATGATGAAGACCAGGACCTCCTCGGCCCAGACGATGGGCGCGTCGAACAGGAACCTTCCCGCGACGTTGGCGACGTTGATCGAGATCCCGGCGAGAATCAGGACGCCGAGCGCGAAGCGCGGCGCCGTGACGCACAGCAGGCGCAGCAGGCGGTGCACCCCGGGCGCGCGCCTCAGGGCGTCCTCGCTCTGTCCGCGGCAGCTTTGAGCACCTGGTATGCCTTGAGGACGGCAGGCTCACTCTTGAACAGGTCCTCACCCGTCGTCGACAAGCGCTTGCGGAATTCGGCCTTTTCGCCCGTGGACAACTCGTACAGCGCGCCGCCCTGGGCCTTCCAGGCCCCGTACATCCTGTTCATCGTCGCGATGTTCCACGCGACGTTCGCTTTCTCGGCCTTTGCCGACTCCTCGAGGATGACGGTGCGGATCTCCCCGGGCAGACCCTCCAACCAGCGTTTGCTGGCGAGCTTGGGCACGCAGATGATCGATTCTCCGGAGCGCAGTACGTTCGGCGCCACGGTCACGAACTTGAAAGGCACGAACACGACGATGCCGGCGCGCACACCGTCGATTGCCCGCTGCTGCAGCGCCGGGAGCGCCTCACCCAGCTGCATCGGAACCCCCGTGGCGCCCACGCGCCGCATGATCTCGGTCTCCGTGCGGGTGCCGAGCACCCGGAATTTCTTGCCCTTGAAATCCGCCAGAGTGCGGATCGGTTCGCGGGAGGCGTACTCGGAGAGCGATTCGCACGCGATGCCGATGATCCTGATGTTCTTTTCCTCGGTGATCGACAGCACCTCTTTCTGGAACACGGGATCGTGGAAGGTGCGGTCGGCATGCTCCACGTCGTCGAAAACGCCGGGCGAGGCAAAGATGTTGAAGCGCGGATCGAGCACCGTCATCTGCTCGGTGGCGACCTGCACCAGCTCGATCGTGCCGAGCTGCGCGCCCTGGATCAGCGCGGTCTGCTGGCCGAGCTGCCCGCCCGGAAACACGTCGATCTTCACGCGCCCGCCGGTGCGCTTCTCGACGGCCTCCTTGAGGGTGAATGCCCAGTGGTCCATGCCGCTCTTGATGGTGGCGTGGCCTTCCTTGATGGTGATCTGCTGCGCGGCGGCGGGCAGGGCGAGCGACAGCGCGCCCGCCAGCGCCGCGAGCTGCGATCGGACTCGAAGCGTTTCTCGATTGCGTTTCATGCCGGCTCCTGGGGTCCTGATCTTCGTGAGGGACGCAGAGGGGATCTGCGTCGCGGTTGGGGTCGTCGCTCGCGCTACGGCCCGCGCAGCTGACCGCAATTCGGTCTGCGGCTGGGGTACGGTGATCCTACGCCGAATTTTTTCCCGGGCATACCCCAGGGCGGCTTGATCGGCGTCAGAGCCGCCGGGGAATCACCGTCTGCGGCGGGGCGTACCTGGCGGCGAATTCTTCCAGGAGCCGCGTATTGACGCGGCCGGCGGCGAACGCCGGGCAGCTCAGCACCGCCTGCAGGAAGGGCAGCGTGGTTTCGATGCCGCTCACCCGGAAGTCGCGAATCGCCGCGCGCATGCGCCGCAGCGCCTGCGCGCGCGTTTCGCCGCGCACGATCAGCTTGCCCAGAAGCGAGTCGTAATGGATGGGCACCGTGTAGCCCGCATGGCAGTGGCTGTCCAGGCGGATGTCCGGTCCCTGGGGCGGGCGCCACGCGTCGATGCGGCCGGGATCGGGGCGGAAATCCTGTTCGGGACGCTCGGCGTTGATCCGGCACTCGATGGCGTGGCCGCGAAAGCGCACCTCGCGCTGGGAGATGCGCAGCCGCTCTCCCGCGGCGATGCGCAGCTGTTCCTGGACCAGGTCGATGCCGGTGATCATTTCGGTGACCGGGTGCTCGACCTGTATCCGGGTGTTCATTTCCAGGAAGTGGAATGCGCCGGCGTCCTGGTCGACGATGAACTCGACGGTGCCGGCGCTGCGGTAGCCCATGTGACGCGCGATCCTGGCGCCGGCCGCGCGGATCTGCCTGCGCAGCGCCGCCCCGAACGCGGGGGCGGGTGCCTCTTCCACGAGCTTCTGGTGCCGGCGCTGGAGCGAGCAGTCGCGCTCGCCCAGGTGCACGACGCTGCCGAAGCGGTCGCCGAGAACCTGCACCTCGACATGGCGCGCGTTGCCGATATAGCGCTCGAGGTAGAGGGACGAATCGCCGAAGGCCGAGCGTGCCTCGGCGGCGGCGGCGGAGAGCACGGCCGGCATCTCGCTCGCATGGTTCACGAGCTTCATGCCGCGGCCGCCGCCGCCCGCCGCGGCCTTGAGCATCACCGGGTACCCGAGGCGGCGCGCTGCGGCTGCGGCCTGCGCGGGCGAGCCGACTCTGCGCGAGCCCGGCAGTACGGGCAGTCCGGCGCGCCTGGCGATGGCGCGGGCCGTCAGCTTGTTGCCCATGCAGCGGATCTGCTCGGCCGTGGGTCCGACGAAGGTGACGCCGTGATCGGCGCACAGCTGCGCCAGTTGCGCCGATTCGGCCAGGAAGCCGTATCCGGGATGCACGGCGTCCGAATGCGTGAGCAGGGCGGCGGTGACGATCGCCCGCGCGTCGAGGTAGCTGCGCGCGGCTTGCGGCGGGCCGATGCACACGGTGCGATCGGCCAGGCGCGCCGGCAGGCTCTCGCGGTCCGCTTCGGACGCCGCCAGCACGGTCTCCAGGCCGAGCGCGTGGCAGGCGCGGATGATGCGCACCGCGATCTCGCCGCGGTTGGCGATCAGCACCCGGGCGAGCGTCAACGCCGCGGTCCCTTGCGTGCCTTCGCGGCCGGGGCGCGGGTCGGGTTCACGCGCGTCGCGGCGGCGGCCGGGACCCCGGACTCAACGGGGACAGGGCGAATCCGCACCAGGACCTGCCCGTACTCGACGTACTGCTCGTTGTGCGCGCAGACCTCGCAGACCACGCCGTGAACCCCTGCCTGCACGGCGGTGAACACCTTCATCACCTCGATCAGGCCCACGGTGCTGCCCGGGTCGACCCGCGCGCCCACGCAGACGAAGGGCGGCGCGCCCGGCTCGGGGGCCGCATAGAAGCGTCCCAGCATGGGCGCGGTCACGGTCACGCTGCCGTCCTCTCCATCAGCCGCGGCCGCACCGGCCCCGGCTCGCGCGACTGCACCGGTCGCGGCTTGCGCGAGTGCACCGGCCCCGGCTTGCGCGACTGCACCGGCCGCGGCTTGCGCGACCGCCGGCAGCTGCGCGGGTGCGGCGGCCGGCGGCGCGGTGTGCGGGCCCGGCGCGGCGCTCGCCGGTGACGGGGCGCCAGGCGGCCCCTTGCCCAGGGTGACCTTCAGGTCTCCGATCTGCACTTCCAGGAAGTCGAATGCGGACCGTTCCAGCGTCTCGACGAGCAGGCAGATGTGCCGCACGTCTTCGTCGCTGAGTGAACCGGGAAGTCTGTTCAAGCGTGCCTTCCTTCGCTCAAAGAGCTCGATAATCCGCGCTGCTCACCCCATCGCGCCTGCGCCGCAGGGCAGCTCGTGCACGGGATGGCCGGCGCGATCAGGCGAGTCCCGGTGAGGATCCTGCGTTCAGTACCACAGAGTCGCCGCCTCGGCGCACGCTCACGTAGCGTATCCGTGGATGCTTGCCGAGTTCCCGGATGAGGTTCGCCAGCGGAACAGACGCGCCCAGGTACCGGCGCGGTGGACCTGCCGCCCTCATGGCGCGGATTTCCTCTTCGCCCTTCATGATGTAGCGCAGC
>JADLDQ010000090.1 GCA_020846575.1 Burkholderiales bacterium | reverse complement strand
CCGCGGCAGTCGATCACCGCGGCAGTCGATCACCGCGGCGGGCGATCACCGCGGCGGGCGATCACCGCGGCGGGCGATCACTGCGGCGGGCGATCACCGCGGCTGCGCGCCGGCCTTGCCGTTCGACCCGCCGCCACCGTGAAACATCCTTTACCCGGTGCGAGAATGCGCGGCGCAAGACTTATCACTGCACCAGCGAGGTGACCATGGAAATCAAGCGCGTGGGTGTGATCGTGCCTTCGCTCAACATCGTCGTCGAGGACGACCTGCGCCGCTTCATGCCCCCCGAGGTTCGCTACCACGTGGCGCGCGGCCGCTTCAGGAAGGAGAACGGCAAGGTCACCCACGATTCCCTGCTCGGCCTGGCCGCCGATGCGCCCGCGCTCGCCGCCTCGCTGCACGATGCCGGAATGGACGCGATCGCCTTCAACTGCACCGGCTCCAGCCTCGCCGGCGGTCCGGGATCGAGCGAGCGCATCGTCGAGTGCATCGAGAAGGAGACGGGCACGCCCGCGACCACCACGATCCTGTCGATCATCCGGGCTTTCCGCGCGCTGGGCCTGCGCCGGCTGGTGCACGTCAACCCGTTTACCGAGGAGTTCAGCACCGAGGAAGCGGACTACCTGCGCCACGAGGGCTTCGAGGTGGTGGCCACGGCCGGCATGGGGCACACCGACGCGCGGGTCGCGGCAACGATGACGCCCGAGAAGGTGTGCGAGTTCGCGCTCGGCGCCGACCGGCCGGAGGCGGACGGCATCTTCCTGTCGTGTGCGAACACCCGCGCCATGGAAGCGGTCGCGCCGCTGGAGCGCAGGCTCGGCAAGCCGGTGATCTGCAGCAACCAGGCCGTCATCTGGGACCTGCTGAGAATGGTCGGACGCCAGGCGGACGAGGCGCTGGGACGCCTCGCCCGGGCGCGGGAGAGCTCGGCTGCCTGAGGCGTACGCCCTATCCGGGCACCAGCAGCCGCGCGAGCTTCACCCTGGGCGCGACCAGATCGGCAAGGCTGTGGCGGTCGAGCTCGGCGAAGAACGCCTCCTGCGCCTGGCCGAGCAATCCGCGCAGCACGCAGGCCGGTTCGATGCGGCACTCGGAGGACTCGCGGTCGAAGCACTCGGCCAGGATCGCGTTCGTTTCAGTGCTCCTCACCACCTCGCCGATGCGGATGGCCGCGGGCTTCCTGGCCAGCCGCAGGCCCCCGCCCCGCCCGCGGACGGTCTCGATGTATCCTTTCCGGGCGAGGTGATGGACCACTTTCATCAGGTGGTTCTCCGACACCCCGTAGGCCGCCGCGATACCGGCGATGGTCGCCAGTTCCTTGTCGTGCACGCCCAGGTAGATGAGCACGCGCAGGCTGAAGTCCGAAAAGGCGGTGAGCCGCATGACCGGGTCCCGGTTGCCGGCGGGGCGCCTGCCCCGCATGAAGATGTATCTCGAGTGTTGATTATTGACGAACGGCGTGCTACAGTAAAGATGCATATCGAATATCGCTTTGAGGTCTCATGACGGCGAACCGATCCCTGCCGGCCGAAGACGAAGTGCGCGAGGCGTTGCGCGCCGTGGACGATCCGGAAGTCGGCATCAACATCGTCGACCTCGGCCTGGTCTATCACGTCGAGGTCGGCGCCGCAGGGGTGCGCGTCGATCTCACCATGACTTCGCCGGCCTGCCCGCTGGCGGATTTCGTGATCGAGGAGGCGAGGCGCGCCCTGGGCGATATCCTGCCGGAGGGAACCGACGTGCAGATCGATCTGGTCTGGGACCCGCCCTGGTCGCCCGAGCGCATGTCCGACGTGGCAAGACAGGCGCTCGGCTGGTCGGGCTGAGCTTCACCGCGCCTCGCCGCTGCGCGTGGCCTTCCGACGCCTTTTTCAACCCTGCAAGGAGACAGGCATATGACCGACGTCACCACCCTCGATGTGCGCACCATCGCGCCGCGGGATCGCCATCCGAAGATCTTCAACACCTTCAACGGGCTTGCGCCCGGTGCGTCGTTCCTGCTGGTCAACGACCACGATCCGAAACCGCTGTACTACCAGTTCCAGGTCGAGCTCGGCGGCTCGTTCCAGTGGGAATACCTCGAGAGCGGCCCCGAAGTATGGAAAGTGCGCATCGGCAAGACGAGCTGAGGAAAGGGGCCGCCACCGGCCCGCGGGCAGCGGCCGCCGCCGGCCCGCGGCCCGGAGCCTTCGGCCCGGTGTGGCGCGCGCCGCTGCTCGCCTTCGGGTTTCTGAGCCTGTTCACGGGTGTCGCGGCGGGGCTGGCGCGCCTGGGATGGACGATGCCCGGGTCGCTGGGAGGATTCGCCTGGCTGCACGGGCCGCTGATGGTGTCGGGTTTTCTCGGCACGGTGATCAGTCTGGAGCGCGCCGTGGCGCTGTCGCGGCGCTGGGCCTACCTGGGACCGCTGTTGGCCGCCGCGGGGGGCGCTGCCGCGCTCGCGGGCATGGCGGTGCCCGCAGCGGCGCTCCTGTTCACCGCCGGCGCCGCGGTGTTTCTGGCGGCCTCGCTCGAGATCCATGCGCGGCAGCGCGAAGCGTTCACCCTGGTCCTCGCGCTCGGTGCGCTGTGCTGGCTGGCCGGCAACGCGCTCTGGCTGGGTGGCCTGCCGCCCGGCGCGGCCGTGCCCTCGTGGATCGCGTTCCTCGTGCTCACCATCGCCGGCGAGCGGCTCGAGCTCTCCCGCGTGCTGCCGCCCGCGCGCGGCGCGCGCATCGAGTTCGCCATACTGGTTGGCGCGCTGCTGTGCGGTGCGGGGCTGTCGGTGTTCGCCTGGGAGGCGGGAACGCTGCTCCTTGCGGCGGCGCTTGTCGGATCCGCGGCATGGCTGCTGCGGCGGGATGTCGCGCGACGCACGATCAGGATGCGCGGTCTCCCCCGCTACATGGCGCTGTGCCTGCTCGCCGGCTACCTGTGGCTGGTGGCGGGCGGTGCTGCGATCCTCGCCGCCGGCGGGCTCGGCCACGCGGGTCCGGTCTACGATGCGGCGCTGCACGCGGTGTTCGTCGGCTTCGTGTTCTCGATGATCTTCGGTCACGCCCCGATCATTTTTCCGGCGGTGCTGCGCGTGGCGGTACCCTTCAGCGTCTGGTTCTATGCGCCGCTCGCGCTGCTGCACGCTTCGCTCGCGGTGCGCCTGGCCGGTGACTGGCTGCCGTCCGCCTCGCTTCGCGGCTGGGGCGGCGCGCTGAACGCGGTCGCGGTGCTCCTTTTCGTGGTCGCCATGGTCACCGCGGTAGCGCGCGGCAGGCTCTCCTCCAGAGGCGCGGTTGGGCCCGGCGCCGGGTCCGGCACCGGCCTGCGCGCGGCCGCGGTCTTCGTCGCCGTGTTCGGCGCCCTCACCATCCTCGCCGGCGGCAGCACGCTGTTCGGCGAGGCTGCGGCGGGCGGCAGCTACGTACCCTTCGTGGTCTGGTTCAATTTCCTCGCGGGTTTCGCGTATCTGGCGGCGGCGATCGGTCTGTGGCGGGCGCGGCGCTGGGCGGCATGGCTCGCCATCGCGCTCGCGGCGTTCACGGTCGCGGTGTTCGGGGCCTTCGGCGTGCATATCGCGGCCGGCGGCGCGTTCGAGACGCGCACCGTCTGGGCGATGGCGGCCCGCAGCGCCATCTGGATCGCGGTGGCCTGGTTCGCGGCGCGGCACACGGCCGGCGGCTGGCGGCCCGCATCCTGAAACCGGTGCCCGATGCCCGCGGCGCGGACCGAAACGGTACCGCTATGGCGGCGGCCGCCGGGCCGCGCAAACTCGTCGCGAACGTAGCCTTCTACCCCGCGGCGGCCGCCTATGGCGCGCTCGCGCTTCCCGCATCGACGCTGTCTCTGCTCGGCATCGTTCCGTCGCTGCCGGGATTCACCTCTCCGGCCGGGCACGCGCACGAGATGCTGTTCGGTTTCGCGCTGGCGGTGATCTCCGGCAACCAGCTGGGGCCCATGAGCCCGCGCCGGTTGTGGCTGTTCGTCGCATTCTGGGCGGCCGCGCGCGTGGCGTTCCTCTGCGCTCCGCTGAGCCCGGTGTCCGCCGTGGCGAACGCGATCTACCCGGCGCTGCTCGCCTGGCAGCTCGCACCGCGTCTGCTCGGCAGCGCGAAGAAGCTGCGCAACCAGGCGCTTCCCCTCGCGCTTACCGCGATCTGCGGGAGCGCGATCGCATTCCAGTTCGCGCTGCGCAGCGGCTCGGCGCTCGCCGCGCACGCGCTCGCCGGTCTCGCGGTGCTGTTCGTGTCCGTGCTGATGCTGTTCATGGGCGGGCGCCTGATCGCGCCGGCGGTCGCCGGCCAGTTCCAGCGCCAGGGCGGCAGGCTCTCGGTGCGCGTGCAGCCCCGGATCGAAGGCGGCCTCATCCTCGCCATGGCGCTCGCGGCGCTCGCCTGGTCATTCGCGGACAAACCCGCCGGCGCCGCAATTGCCGCGGCGGGCCTGGTCGCGGCCGGGTCGCTCGCGGCGGTCCGGCTGCTGCGCTGGCGCTTGTGGGCGCTGCGGGGTCGGCCCGACCTGCTTTGCCTGGCCGCGGGCTACGCCTGGCTCGCGTGCGGGCTGATCGCGCTCGGCATCGCCCTCGCCGCGGGCCGCCAGCTGACCACTGCCTTGCACCTGGTCACCGTGGGCAGCCTCGGCACCCTCACCCTCAACGTGATGGCGCTGACACGTCTCCTGAAAGCGAGGCGCCAACCTTCGCGCTCGCGGCTGCCGGTGTGGGGCACGCTGCTGGTGGCCGTCGCGGTGCTGGCGCGCGTGACGGCGGGGCTGGGACTCGGCGACACGCACGCCCTGCTGGTGGCCGCTTCGGTCTGCTGGAGCGCGGCATTCGTGCTGCTGCTCGCGCTGCTTCTGCGCGGGCGCTAGCCGAACGCGCACTGAACGCGCACTGAACGCGCACTGAACGCGCACTGAACGCGCACTGCGACCTCCCGGACCGAGCGGCGATCCTCGGCCGCCCGCCGGGCGCCGGCGGGCGGGGGCGCGGTCCATGGCGAGCACCTGGCCGAGCCCGGCGATCGGGCTTATCTCCGCGCCCGCATCCCCGCCGCGGATCTCCTGCGCGCCGCGTGCTCGCCGGCCTTGATCCACCCGAGCATCAGCAGCGGCGGCAGGGTGATGAGCACCGCGACGAAGCCCGTGGCGGGCAGGCTGAACCACTCGATCAGCGGCCCTGTGACCACCGCCATCGCCAGGCTGATGCCGCCCGCGAAGCTCTCGTTCACGCCGATGGCGCGGCCGCGGTGGTGGGTGGGGGCGTAGTCGGCGATCAAGGCGGTCGCGGCGACGTTCGTCGCCGCCCAGCCGAGGCCGACGAGGAAGGTGCCCAGAGTCACCGACCAGAACGCGCTGGTGAAGGCGACCAGGCTCGCGCCCGCGAGCGCCGCGACCACGCCGGGGAACATCACGCGGCCGCGGCCGAAGCGGTCGGCGAGCTTGCCCAGCGGGATGGTGAAGGCGAACATGCCCGCGGAGTGGAACATGTGCGAGAAGGCGATCGCCGAGAGCGAGTGGCCGTGGTGGTGCAGCACGAGCGAGGTGAGCACCATCACGATGGACATGTTGCCCTGACCGGCGGTGTTGGCGACGATCGCCAGTCGCGTGGGTGCGTAGCGCATCAGGCTCCAGCCGCGGAAGGCGCCGGACTGGCTCGCGGCGGGCCGGGGCGGGGGTGTGTAGCCCGGGTAGTAGCGCGCGAGATTCATCCCGATCTCCTTGGGATCGGGGCGCACGAAGGAGATGAGCAGCATTCCCGGCACGATCAGCGCCGGCAGCAGGAACCAGGGCAGGCCGAGCGGATCCTGGCCGAGGCGCCCGGCGATACGCTCGGCGAAGGTGATGACGAGCGGACTCACCACCAGGCCAAGCAGCGAGCCCATGGCCACGTAGCCCAGGGCCTGGGCGCGGCGGTTGGGGAGATACATGTCGGTGGCCGCCACGCGCAGTTGCTGCGAGGCGTTCATCCCCATGCCGAAGACCAGCATTGCGCAAACCAGCATCGCCATGCTGCGAAAGGACATCGACAGCCCGATCGCGAGCGCGCCCGTGAGCGCGAGTGTGAGCCCGAGCAGGATGCCGGGCTTGCGGCCGTAGGCGTCGGTGATCCTGCCCACGGGATAGGAGACGAGGAAGCGCGACAGGCCGATGAGCCCCACGAAGAGCCCCGCGAGCGCCGCCGAACCGGTGAGGTCGATCACCATCAGCGGTCCTATGCCGAAGGCGAATTGCATGCCCGCGCCGGTGAACGACTGCGATACCGCGAACAGCGCGGTGTTGCGCTTGACGAGCGGTGGAACGGGGAGGACGGGTGCTGCGGGGGCAAGCCGACTCACCGGGAGAAATTTAGCAGAGCAGTCCGGTTCGCGCCATGATGCGGCGGCACGCTCTCGTGCGGCGCCGGCGGCCGGGCGCTCGTTCGAGTCATCGGGTGGCAGCCGCAGCGCTCGGGATGCTAACCTTTCGCGCCCCCGTCCAGGCGCATCCCGTGAGAGAGGAATCCGCTTCATGACTGCCGAGCGCGAGGCCGAGGTGCTGGTCATCGGCGGCGGCAACGCGGCGCTGTGCGCGGCGATTACCGCGGCCGAGGCGGGTGCGCGCGTGCTGCTGCTGGAATGCGCGCCGCGTCACTACCGCGGGGGCAACAGCCGCCATACCCGCAACATCCGCTGCATGCACCGCGCGCCCACGCGCGTGCTCACCGAGGCCTACCCGGAGGACGAGTACTACGAGGACCTGCTCAAGGTCACCGGCGGGAACACCGACGAGGCGCTCGCGCGGCACGTGATCCGGACCTCGGAGCCGGCGATCGACTGGATGAGTGCGCGGGGCGTGCGCTTCCAGCCCTCGCTCGGGGGCACGCTGCACTTGTCGCGCACCAACGCCTTCTTCCTCGGCGGCGGCAAGGCGCTGGTGAACACCTATTTCCACCGCGCTGAACGGCTGGGCGTGGAAGTGCTGTACGAGGCCGAGGCGATCGACCTGGCGCTCGACGCGGGGCGCTGCTCGTGCGTGACCGTGCGGCAGGACGCACGCACATTCGCGGTGCGGGCGAGGGCGGTGGTCGTCGCCTCGGGCGGGTTCGAATCCAACCTCGCGTGGCTGCGCGAGGCCTGGGGACCGGCCGCCGACAACTTTCTCATCCGCGGCACGCCGTACAACATGGGCCGCGTGCTGCGGGCGCTGATCGACCGGGGCGCGCAGGCGATCGGCGACCCGACGCAGTGCCACGCGGCGGCCATCGACGCGCGCGCGCCGAAGTTCGACGGCGGCATCGTCACGCGCGTGGACTGCGTGTCCCTCGGCATCGTGGTGAACCGCGAGGGCGTTCGTTTCTACGACGAGGGCGAGGACTTCTGGCCCCAGCGCGACGCCATCTGGGGGCGGCTGGTGGCGCAGCAGCCGGGGCAGATCGCCTGGGCGATCATCGACAGGAAACCCATCGGCCGCTTCATGCCGCCGGTGTTCCCGGGCGTGCGCGCGGACTCCATCGCGGAGCTGGCCGCCGCGCTCGGGCTGCCGGTGCAGGCGGTGGTGAAGACCGTGCAGGACTACAACCGCGCGGTACAGCCGGGGCACTTCGACCACGCGGTGCTGGACGGCTGCCGCACCCGGGGGCTCAGCCCCGAGAAGACGCACTGGGCGCTGCCCATCGATTCGCCGCCGTACTACGGCTATCCGCTGCGCCCGGGGATCACCTTCACCTACCTCGGGGTGAAGGTCACGCCGCGCGCCCAGGTGCAATTGCGCGACGGCGGTCTCGCGAAGAACCTGTACGCCGCGGGCGAGGTGATGGCAGGGAACATCCTCTCCAAGGGCTACCTAGCCGGCATCGGCATGACCATCGGCACGGTGTACGGGCGCATCGCCGGCGAGGAGGCAGCGCGCCACGCGGCCGGCGCGAGGCAGGCGGCATGAGTGCGCCTTCCGGCGATCTCCACCAGGAAGGCGCCCGCCAGATGGGTATCTGCAACTCGTGCCGCTACTGCGAGGGCTACTGCGCGGTGTTCCCGGCCATGGAGCGGCGGCTGGCGTTCGAGCGCGCCGAGCTGGAGTACCTGGCGAACCGGTGCCATGGCTGCAACGAGTGCTACTACGCCTGCCAGTACGCGCCGCCACACGAGTTCGCTATCAGCCTGCCGAAGATGCTGGGGGAGGTGCGCGCCGCGTCCTGGCGGAGCCATGCCTGGCCTGCGCCGCTCGCGCGCTCGTTCGAGCGCGGCGGCCTGGTCGCGGCGCTGGCGCTCGCCTTCGGGCTGGCAGCGATCCTCGCCCTCGCCGCGGCGCTCGGCGGCGGCGGGGCCTCGCTCCTTGCGGCGCGCGCGGGCGGCGACTTCTACGCCGTCATCCCCCACGGCGTGATGGCGGGGCTGTTCGGCGCGGTGGGCGTGTTCGTGCTCGCCGCGCTCGTGGCGGGGTTGCTCTCCTTCTGGCGCGCTTCGGGCGAGGCGCTCGCCGGGTTCGCGCGTGCCCATGCGCTCGCCGGCGCGCTGAAGGACGCCTTGTCGCTGAAGTACCTGGACGGCAACGGCGCCGTGGGCTGCACCTACCCGGGGGAGCGCTCTTCGCAGGCGCGGCGCTGGTTCCACCACCTGAGCTTCTACGGCTTTCTCCTGTGTTTTGCCGCCACCGTCACCGGGACCGTCTATCACTACGGCTTCGGCTGGGTGGCGCCCTACGGCTACGCCAGCCTGCCGGTGCTGCTCGGCACTGCCGGCGGCCTCGGGCTGATCGCGGGGCCGGCCGGGCTCGCCTGGCTGAAGTTGCGGCGCGACCCGGCGACCGCGAACCCGGAGCAGACCGGCATGGACACGGCGTTCCTCGCGCTCCTCGTCCTCGCGAGCCTCAGCGGGCTCGCGCTGCTCGCCTGGCGCGAGACCGCCGCGATGGCGCTGCTCCTGTGCGCGCACCTGGGCGTGGTGCTGGCGTTGTTTCTCGTCCTGCCCTGCGGCCGGTTCGTCCACGGGGTATACCGCTTCGCGGCGCTGGCGAAGTACGCGCTGGAGCAGCGGCGGCCGGGACTGGATCCGGGCCGGGAGTGAGCTTCGGCGCGGTTCGACAATTCATGCGCATCAGCAGGAAAAGTCGCAACTTTTCTGCTGATTCGCACAATGGACCCATGGACCGCCCGCGCTACCTCGAGCCGCCGATGCGCGAGCATATCGCCGGGAAGAGGGTGTTCGTCGCCGGGCCGCGCCCGCCGTGGACCCGGCGCTCGCCCACTTCAAAATCCGGCTGAGGACCCCTGGGCGTACCCGGTGGTCCGTGACGCCCGGCGCGACTTCGTCGAGGCGGGCGTGCGCGTCCTGCCGGCCGATCGCTTCCTCGCCGCGCTGGCCTGACCGGGGCAGCGCCGCTTCGCAGCATGCCCGGACGAGGCTTCCCCGCTCGCGGGCGCGCGGCTACTGCGTCCCCGCCAGCCCGAGCTTGCGCACCAGCCCGCCCCACTTGTCCGCCTCGGCCAGGATGTAGCGCTGGATGCCCTCGACCGGCGGCGTCTCGAAGGGGATCAACCCGATGTTGTTGATGCGGTCCTGCACCTGCGCATCGCCGAGGATGCGCTTCATCTCCTCGTGCAGGCGCGAAACGACGGGCTGCGGCGTGCCGGCGCGGGCGAACAGCACGTGCCAGGACACCGCTTCGAAATCGCGGGCGCCGGTCGCTTCGGCCACCGTCGGTACCTCGGGCAGCTGCGACAGGCGCGTGAGCGACGACACCGCGAGCGGCCGGATCCTGCCGTCCTTGATGAGGGCGCGCGATGCGCCCGCCTCGGCGAAGGCCATCTGCACGGTGCCGGAGGCGACGTCGGCGATCGACTGCGGGGTGTCCTTGTAGGGCACGTTGACGATGGAAAGGTCGAAGCGCAGGTTGAGCAGCTCGCCCGCGAGATGGGGCGCCGAGCTGATCCCGGCCGAGCTGTAGCTCAGCTTGCCGGGCCGCTCCTTCGCATACTGGATGAACTCCGCGGCGGTCTTCAGCGGCAGCTGCGGGTTCACCACCAGGATGAAGGGCGATTTCACGTACAGCGACAGCGGCACGAAGTCGGTGCGGTAGTCGTAGGTGAGCTTCTTGAACACCGCCGGGTTGATGGCCATCGGCCCGCTGGTCGCCACCAGGAGCGTGTGCCCGTCCGCGGGCGCGGCGAGCAGCGCGTTCACTCCGATGATCTGCGAGGCGCCGGGCTTGTTCTCCACGATCACCGGCCGGCCCAGACTCTTCGCCAGGCGCTCGCTGTATACACGCGCCAGCACGTCCATGCCGGTGCCGGCCGCGAGCGGCACGATGACCGTGACCGGCTTCGAGGGATAGCCCTGGGCCGCGGCCGGCGCCGCGTGCACGGCGGCGCACCGGGCGCCGATGGCGAACTTGACGATGGATCGCGACATCTGCCTACCTCCTCTGGGTTTGTGTGAATTCACAGCCGATCGGCGCATGGCGAACCACCTCGCTTCGGTGTGTGTCCGGTTCGGAATCAATCCCGGCCGCGCGGCTGGCGCAAGCTGCGGTAGCGGCTTATCAGCGCGAGCGTGGAGCCGTCGTGCGCGCCCGAGGGCTCGGCCGCGCCGGAGAGCTCCGGGATGATGCGCTGCGCGAGCGCCTTGCCCAGCTCCACGCCCCACTGGTCGAAGGCATTGATGCCCCAGATCGCCGCCTGGGTGAACACGCTGTGCTCGTACAGGGCGACCAGTCGCCCGAGCGCCGCCGGCGTGAGGCGTTCGAGGCGCAGCGTGTTCGACGGCCTGTTGCCCTCGAACACCCGGTGGGGCACGAGCCATTCCGGCGTTCCCTCGGCGCGGACCTCGTCGGCGGTCCTGCCGAAGGCGAGCGCCTCGCCCTGGGCCAGCATGTTGGCGATCAGCATGTCGTGCTGGTCCTGGAGCGCATTGAGCGGCTGGCAGAAGCCGATGAAGTCGCAGGGCACGACAAGCGTACCCTGGTGCAGCAACTGGTAGAAGGAGTGCTGGCCGTTGGTGCCGGGCTCGCCCCAGTAGACGGGGCCGGTGTTCCAGGCGACCGGATCCCCTTCGGCGGTGACCCGCTTGCCGTTGCTCTCCATCGCCAGCTGCTGCAGGTAGGCCGGGAAGCGCTTCAGGTACTGGTCGTAGGGCAGCACCGCGAGCGTCTGCGTGCCGAAGAAGTTCACGTACCAGACCGAAAGCAGCCCCATCAGCACCGGCAGGTTGCGCGCGAGGGGCGCGGCCCGGAAGTGCTCGTCCATCTCCCGGAATCCCGCGAGCAGGTCGCGGAAATGCGCCGGACCCACGGCGAGCATGGTGGACAGGCCGATCGCCGAGTCCATCGAATAGCGCCCGCCGACCCAGTCCCAGAAACCGAACATGTTGGCCGGATCGATGCCGAAGCCGCGCACTTCCTTTTCGTTGGTGGATACCGCGACGAAGTGCCTGGCGATGGCCTCCTTCGCCCCGCCCAGGCCGGCGAGCAGCCAGGCGCGGGCGGCGCGCGCGTTGGCCATGGTCTCCAGGGTGGTGAAGGTCTTGGAGGCGACGATGAACAGCGTCTCACCGGGGTCGAGGTCGCGGACCGCTTCGGCGAAGTCGGTGCCGTCCACGTTGGAGACGAAGCGCAGCCGCAGGCCGCGCTCGCTGTAGGCGCGCAGCGCCTCGAAGGCCATCACCGGTCCGAGGTCGGAACCGCCGATGCCGATGTTGACGGCGTTGCGCATGCGCTTGCCCGTGTGGCCGCGCCAGTGGCCGGCGCGCACGCTCTGGCAGAAGCGGGCCATGGCCTCGAGCACCGCGTGCACGCCAGGCACCACGTTCTCCCCGTCCACCAGGACGCTCGAACCCGCCGGGGCGCGCAGCGCGGTGTGCAGCGCCGCGCGCTTTTCGGTGGTGTTGATCCTCTCGCCGCGGAACATCGCCTCGATGCGCTGCGCGAGGCCGCACTCCTGCGCGAGCGCAAGGAGCAGGCGCAGGGTCTCGGCGCTGACCCGGTTCTTCGAGTAGTCCAGGTGCACGCCCGCGGCCTCCAGGGCCATGCGCTCGCCGCGCCGCGGATCCTCGGCGAAAAGGCGCCGCAGGTGGATGTCGCGCACCGCGGCGTGGTGGGCCTGCAGGGCCTTCCAGGCTGGCCGAGCGGCGAGGGGTGAGACCACGCGGGAATCTACCCGGACCTCGCGCCGCTCGCGCCGTGCGGCGTCGCGGGGCGGCGGCGCGCCGGCACCCGCTCAGGCCGCGCGCGCGCGGCGCAGGAACGGATGCCTGGGCTGGCGGCGCGCGGCTGATTGCGAAGCATCGGCGACTCCTCTGGACGATGGTGGATCGCCCCTAGGATAGACCGATCACCGCCCGCATGCAGCGGGGGGCGCACCGGGCGGCGCCTGTCTTCTCGAAGTTTCTCTAGAATGCGGGGCGCCGCAGCATGCGGTCCCGCCAATCCAAGAGAAGATCCTCGAACATGCACAGCCGTAGCGCAGCAGGGCCGCGGGCGCCGTCGCGCCTTCGCCCTCCAGAAGGCGCGGGGGCGCGCGCGTGAGCGGCGCCTGGTTCAACCGCCTGCTCGCGCGCATGACGCCGCGCAGCGACGACTACTTCAATCTGTTCAACCAGCTTGCGGCTTGCACGGTGCGCGGCGCCAGAGCCCTGTCCGGCATGACCGCGACGCGGGACCCCGAGGCCTTCGCGCGCCTGTTCCGCGAGATCCAGCACACCGAGGGCGAGGCCGACGAGGTGGCGAAGAGCATCTTCCTCTCGCTGCACAAGACCTTCATCACGCCCTTCGACCGCACGGAGATCAAGGACCTGGCGCATGCCCTGGACGACATCATCGACTGCGTGGAGGAGATCCCCCAGCGCGCCGCCCTGTACGGCCCGGGCGAATTCACACAGGAGATGGCGGCGCTGGGGCAGATCATCCTGCGAGCCACCGAGAAGATCCAGGAAGCGGTCGGACACCTCTGCGACACCAGGAATGCGGCGCGCATCCTCCAGGTCTGCCAGGAGGTGGGCGAGATCGAGAGCGAGGCCGACCGAGTCATGCGCGCGGGCATGATGCGCCTGTTCGAGCAGACCACCGATGCCCGCACGCTGATCCGGGCGAAGGAGCTCTACGAGCTGTTCGAGGAGGCGGTCGATCGCTGCGACGACGCGGCCAACGTGATCCACGGCGTGGTGCTCGAGCGCCTATGATCGAGCACGGCCTGCTGGTCCTGGCCGTGCTGGTGTTCGCCGCGCTCGTGTTCGACTTCCTGAACGGCTTCCACGACGCGGCCAACTCCATCGCGCTGATGGTCTCGACCCAGCTGCTCACGCCGCAGGCGGCGGTGGCCTGGGCCGCGTTCTTCAATTTCATCGCGTTCCTGTTTTTCGGGCTGCACGTGGCCAACACGGTGGGCTCGGGGATCGTGTCGGCGGAGGTCATCGACAACGCGGTGATCTTCGGCGCCCTGTGCGGCGCGATCTTCTGGAATCTCCTGACCTGGTGGTTCGGGTTTCCTTCCTCCTCCTCGCACGCGCTGGTCGGCGGTCTGGTCGGCGCGGGGCTGGCCAAGGCGGGCGCCGGCAGCATCGTCGCACCGGGACTGATCAAGACCTCGGCGGCGATCGTGCTCTCGCCCCTGCTTGGATTGCTGCTCGCCCTGGCGCTGGCGCTCGCGCTCCTGTGGCTGCTCAAGGGTTCGGCGCCCGCCCGCACCGAGGCGAGGTTCAACCGGCTGCAGTTCATCTCCTCCTCGCTCTACAGCCTGGGGCACGGGGGCAACGATGCGCAGAAGACCATGGGCATCATCGCGGTGCTGCTGTACGCCAACGGCTACCTGAACGGCGCGTTCCACGTGCCGATGTGGGTGGTGCTCGCGTGCCAGGCCGCCATGGGCCTGGGCACGCTGTTCGGCGGCTGGCGCATCGTGCGCACCATGGGCATGGGGATCACGCGCATCCGCCCCACCGGCGCGTTCGCGGCGCAGACCGCGGGCGCCGCCATGCTGTTCCTGGCGACCTGGACCGGCACGCCGGTCTCGACCACGCACACCATCACCGGGGCCATCGTCGGCGTGGGCCTGTCGCGCCGGGTGTCGGCGGTTCGATGGGGCGTGGCTGCGCGCATCATCTGGGCATGGGTGCTGACCATTCCGGCCTCGGCGCTGATCGCGGCGCTGTTCTGGTACCTGGGGCAGGATTTCCTCGCCTGATCCGGCGCCGGCGCGCAGGGCCTGGCGCCACGCGACGCCCTCGCCGCGGCGCCGCGGGGCGTCGTCTATAGAATGCCCGTTTTCGTCCGGAGCGCACCATGCCCGCGGTCGCCGTCACGCTGCCCTACTTCGACTTCTTTCCCGAGCTGAAGGCGGAGCTCGCCGCGAAGTATCCCGGCGCGCGCTTCGCCCGGCCCGGCCCGACGATGCAGGGTGCGGAACTGATCGAGTTCGTCAATGGCTGCGAGGTGGCGCTGATCGGTCCGAACCGCTTTACCGACGAAGTCTGCCGCGCGCTGCCGCGGCTGAAGGTCGTTTCGCTGTGCACGGCCGGCGTGGATCACATCGATCCCGAGGTGCTCAAGCGTCACGGCATCCGCATGTGGTGGGCGCCCGGCATCAACAGGATGTCGGTGTCGGAGCTGGCGCTGTGCTACATGGTGTTCGCGCTGCGCCGGCTGCAGCTGTTCTCGTCGGTGCTGCGCCGCGGCGAGTGGAAGGGGCCGATGGGCTTCGGCGCCGACCTGCGCGGCCGCACCGTGGGCATCCACGGCGT
>JADLDQ010000432.1 GCA_020846575.1 Burkholderiales bacterium | reverse complement strand
CGCCTGCCGGGCGCTGAGCGTGCCGCTGCACGTCGATGCGGTCCAGGCGCCGGGGAAACTGCCGTTAGACGTGAATGCTCTGGAATGCGCGACGCTAGCCTTGGGCGCGCACAAGTTCGGCGGGCCGAAGGGCGCGGGCCTCCTTTATATACGGCGCGGCGCGGCCGTGATCCCTCAGGTAACCGGCGGGCACCAGGAAGGCGGGCTGCGCGGCGGGACCCACGGCGTCGCGGGGATCGTGGGTATGGCCGAGGCCCTGCGCCTGGCCGAGGCCGAACGTCCGGCATCGACTGCGCGCTTGCGGACCCTGCGCGGACGGTTGGAAACCGAAATCTGCGCGAAGGTTCCGGACGCCGTCGTGCACGGCCGCAAAACGGAGCGCGTCGCCAACACGAGTTTCATCTCGTTCCCGGGGCTGCGCGGCGAAGCGCTGGTCCGCGCGCTGGATATCGAGGGCCTGGCGGTCTCGACGGGCGCGGCCTGCTCGGAAGGTACGTCCACGCCGAGCCACGTGCTCGAGGCGATGGGCGTTGCGCCGGACCTAGCCGCGGCGGGCGTGCGTTTCTCGTTGGGGACAACCACTACAGCGCAGGAAATCACGCAAACCGTTGAGATTGTGGCGCGCGTAGCAGGACGTTTGCGGAAGCCGAGTCATGGTTGAGCGCCTGCTGCTTGTGGTGCTTGGCCTGATTGCGCTTGCAGTCGGATGGCTGCTGATGCGGCGGAGCAAGATCCGATTGAGCGAACTGGTCTGCTGCTACCTGGTCTATGGCCTGCTGTTGGGCCTCTTCAACGCCTATGTCGTTCCGGCCGAGCCAGTCAACCCCTACGATGACACCATAGAATCAAAGTTGAATCTGCGTACGTTTAACCTCGCATTTCTTCTGCTGATGGGCGTTGGCCTTATTGTTGGTGCTGCAAATGCGCGCGGGCTGGAGTCATCCGCCGCATTGAAGCGCTGGACCGCCTACCTCTGCGGGATTCTTGCGCCCCTGACCACGCTCCCCGGGCTATTCATGGCCTATGCCGTGGCGGCGGGCGGAAGGGTTGCGGCCTTCGAAGGGATCCAATGGCAGGGCCCGTTGGCGGCCCTGCTGCTGCTTCCTGCGGCCGTTACGTTGGTCGTGTTGATTCGCGCGAGGAAGCCCAAGCCCGCGTAAGGCGGCAACCTCCTAGCGCTCGCTCTTGCGTCCGCCGACGACCTGAAGGCCCAAGGGCCCTTCCGCGAGTTTGCTCACGCCTTCCATCCCGCCGAAGCGGAAGATCTCTTCCAGGCCCAGT
>JADLDQ010000089.1 GCA_020846575.1 Burkholderiales bacterium | reverse complement strand
CACCCGGAGAAGTTCGAGGAGCACGGCGGCGAAGCGGCAGTCCTCACTCCGGTGCCCAATGTCCTGGTGGGCGCCCAGATTCTCAAGGAATACATCCGCCGCAGCGGCAGCCTGGAATCGGGGCTGCAGCGGTACAACGGCGCCCCGAACGATGCCACGCTTCAGTTCGCGCACCGGGTGATGGCTGAACTCGCGCGCATCCGCGACGTGATCCTGCGCATCGATCGGGACGAGCGCCAGCTGCCGAAGGCCTGAGACGGCGTTCGCGAGGAGCTTCCCGGAGTTCTTCCTCGGCAAGGCCGGCCGCCGCGCCATCGCGCCTGCAGCCGGGCGCAGCGGGGGCGACGCCGGGCGGGCGGACGCCCAGGCCCTATAATCGGCGCGCCCGGTTTCGGGCGTTCGCCTCGCCGCCGGGCCGACGCTGCCGGCAGTGGCGGCAGGCGTTCGCACCATCGGCGCAGACTGCGCCGAATCCACTGTGTCCGGGGCCGTGGCCAAGCCTGAATCAAGTAAACCGAAAGCCGGCCTCCTCCTCACGGGCGGCGGTGCGCGTGCCGCCTACCAGATCGGTGTTCTGAAGGCGATCAGGGATCTGCTCCCCCTCCCCGAGCAGAACCCGTTCCCGATTCTCTGTGGTACCTCGGCGGGCGCCGTCAACGCCGCCACGCTCGCCGTCTGGGCTGACGATTTCGACGCGGGGGTTTCGAACCTGCTCGACGTCTGGGAGAACATGCGGGCGCACCACGTGTACCGCTCCGATCCGCTCGGCATCGCGCGCACCGGCGCGCGCTGGCTCGCCGCGCTGACGCTCTTCTCCCGGCGCAGCCCGGTATCGCTTCTCGACAACAGCCCGCTTGCCCGGATGCTGTCGCGCAACCTGGACTTCGGGCGCATCCAGGAAAACATCGACAACGGGCTGCTGTACGCCGTGTCGATCACCTGTTCGGGTTACGCTTCGGGCCAGAGCGTCTCGTTCTACCAGGGCGGACCAGGCGTCGAAGCCTGGGAGAGATCGCATCGCCTCGGCGCCGCGATGGCCCTTCGCGTGGAGCACCTCATGGCCTCCTCGGCCCTGCCGTTCATCTTTCCTGCGGTCAAGATCAACCGGGAGTTCTTTGGCGACGGTACGATGCGCCAGACGGCGCCGCTCAGCGCTGCCCTGCACCTCGGTGCCGACCGGCTCCTGGTCGTCGGCACCGGCCAGCGGCTGGAGCAGCCCGCGCGCGTGAGGTCGAACATCTATCCGTCGCTCGCGCAGATCGCGGGGCACGCGCTCAGCAGCATTTTCCTGGATACGCTGTACTCCGATATCGAGCGGCTGCAGCGCATCAATCGCACCATCGGCATGATCCCGGCGCACAAGCTGGGCGAGGCGGGGATCGCGCTCAGACCCATCAAGGTGCTCGTCGTGTCTCCTTCGCAGGCGATCGAGCGCATCGCAGTGCGCTTCGTTCGTGAGTTGCCCTGGACGGTGCGGTTCCTGCTGCGCGGGATCGGGGCGATGAACCGCAACGGCTCGAACCTGGCGAGCTACCTGCTCTTCGAACGCGGCTTTTGCCGCGCGCTGATCGAACTGGGGTTCCACGACACGATGCAACGCCGGGACGAGGTACTGGAGTTTTTGGACCTCCGGAACTAAACTGCCCCGCACCGATTCCCGGCGTTCCCGCGCCGGCCGGCCTTGCGCCAGATGACCCAAGCCAGCGGCCTCAACCCTTTCGAATTCCTCAAGGCTCTCTGGGGTCCGATGGGACTGCCCACGGGTGGACTCGCCGTTCCCACCTTGGACGCCGCGGAGCTGGAGCGGCGGGTGTCGGAGCTGCGCGCGGTCGAGTCCTGGCTGACGATGAACCTGTCGCTGCTGCGCATGAGCATCCAGGCGATGGAGGTTCAGCTCGCTGCGCTGGCGGCACTGAAGCAGACGCAGGCGATGACTTCCTCGGCCGGTGCAAACCCGATACTCGACGCCTGGATGAAGGCGCTGCAGAGCCAGGCGGGTGCACCGGGTCCGGATACCGGCAAGGCCGGCTGATGCCGGCGCTGCGATGCGGCCACGCGGGTGCGGCCACCTGGCGCCAGGCTGCGCGCCTCGCCCTTGCTCGGCTCCTGCCGGTGCCGGGCGGCGCGAATCTCGGTTTCCTGTATCTCAGCGACGACTTCGCTGCGGACGCGGCGCAGCTCCTGGAATTCTTCCGCCGGGAGACAGGGGTGAGCGACTGGGTCGGGACGGTCGGGCTTGGCGTCATCGGCGAGGACGTCGAGTACATGAATATGCCATCGGTTTCGGTGATGGTCGGCGCGTTCCCCGAAGATGGCTTCCGGGTGTTCTCCGGGAGGTCGCGTCCGCCGCCGCTGGACGAACACACCGCGAACGGTCGGCCGGTCGCGCACTGCGCGCTGGTCCACGCCGATCCGGGTACGCCCGACCTGGCCGACCTTGTATCCGACATGGCAGGTAAGCTCGCAAGCGGCTTTGCCGTGGGCGGTGTTTCCAGCTCCCGCGGAGAGGCTCTCCAGATCGCAAACGAAGTGCTGCGCGGGGGGCTCTCCGGCGTGGTGCTGTCCGGCGATATCGATCTGCGCGCGGGCGTGACGCAGGGCTGCACGCCGCTGCGGTCGGCGGACCGTTCGCGGCGAACGCACCGGATCACCGCCTGCCGGGGCAACGTCATCGAGTCGCTCGACGGCCGGCCAGCGCTGGAGGTGTTCGTCGACGACCTGGGCGACGCGTTCGATGGCGACCTGGTGCGCGCGGCGAGCGGATTCCTGGCCGGGTTGCCGCTGGACGAGGACGAGAGCGCCGATTTCCTGGCGCGCAACATTGTCGGACTCGACAGCCGCGCCGGGCTGCTGGCCGTAGCGGCCCAGATCGAGGAGGGCGCGCCCATCATGTTCTGCAGGCGCGATGCCATGGCGGCGCGCGAGGACCTGGCCCGCATGACTCGGCGGCTGGCCGAGCGGCTCGGGCGTGCGCCGCAGGGCGGGCTGTACGTGTCGTGCATCGCCCGCGGCGCGAACCTGTTCGGCACGCCCAGCGAGGAAGCGAAGATCATCCGGCGCGAGCTGGGATCTTTTCCAATGGTCGGATTTTTCGCGAACGGCGAAATCGCGCACGCGCGGCTTTACGCCTACACGGGCGTCCTGGTCCTGTTCGCATGACGCCCGTGTGCGCGTGCGCTTTGCCCCGCTCGCCGCAGCGTCCGGCCCGAGCGCGTGCTTGTTGATGCGCCCGCGCGACGCGTTGTTCCCCGAGATCGAGCCGCGGGCAAGCGGTATTCTGCCGCTGGACGGCCTGCATGCGATGTACTGGGAGGAGTGCGGCAACCCGCACGGCATCCCGGCTGTCTTCCTGCACGGCGGACCAGGGGCGGGGAGCGTAGCCGGCCACCGGCGCTTCTTCGACCCGGGAGCCTACCGCATCGTGGTATACGACCAGCGCGGGGCGGGTCGCTCGACACCGCTCGGCGAGCTACGCGACAACACCACGCCGCACCTGATCGAGGACCTCGAGAAGCTGCGCCGGCACCTGCGCATCGAACGCTGGCTGGTGTTCGGCGGTTCCTGGGGAAGCACCCTGGCGCTCGCCTATGCCGAGGCTTACCCGGAGCGCTGCCTGGGCCTGGTACTGCGCGGCATCTTCCTGTGCCGCAGGAGCGAGATCGACTGGTTCCTGTACGGGCTGCGCACCCTGTTCCCCGAGGTCTGGGAGAAGTTCGCGGGTTTCCTGCCGCCGCAGGAGCGCGGAGACCTGCTGGCGAGCTACTACCGCAGGCTCACGCATCCCGATCCGCAGGTGCACATGGCTGCTGCGCGCGCCTGGAGCGTCTACGAGGGATCCTGTTCGACTCTGTTGCCCAGTCCGGAAACGGTCGCGTACTTTGCGGGGGACGTCGTCTGCCTGGGTCTTGCGCGCATCGAGGCGCATTATTTCCTCAACGACATCTTCCTGCCCCAGAACTCGCTCCTGGACAACGCCGGCCGGCTGGCGGGGATTCCGGGGATCATCGTCCAGGGTCGCTACGACATCGTGTGCCCGCTGGTGACGGCCCACGAACTGGCCGCCGCCTGGCCGTGCGCCTGCTACCGTATCGTTCATGACGCCGGTCACTCGGTCTGGGAACCGGGTATCCTGTCCGCACTGATCGAGGCGACGCAGTCCTTTGCCCGTACCGGCGCCTTTGGCGGCGTGTCCCGCGGGTGAAGCCGCCCAATCGCGCCGGCCCGTTTTCCACCCGCGCGATACCATAGGGCCCCGGGCAAGCCATATCCCGCGAGCAATGTCTTCCCTTCCGTCCCCTGTCATCGATCTGTACTGGCTCCGCCAGCGTTTTGCCACGGCCCGCGCTTTCTCTCAGCCGCTCGCCGGTGACGGGGTGATCGGCGGCGCGCTCCCCGGCCAGTACCCGACGGAAGACCGGCTCCGGCCCGCTGCTGTGCTGGTGCCGCTCATCGAACGCGGACCCGAACTCACGGTGCTGTTCACGCGCAGGACGGACCATCTTCATCACCACGCCGGGCAGATCAGCTTTCCCGGGGGGCGCGCCGAACCGGCGGATGCGACCGCCCTGGTGACCGCCCTGCGCGAGACCGAGGAGGAGATCGGGCTCGCGCAGGGGCGGATCGAGGTCCTCGGCTGCCTGCAGGACTACCGGACGGTGACGGGATACCGGGTTACGCCGGTGGTCGGACTGGTGCGGGCCCCGTTCGATCTGCAGCCCGACGATTTCGAGGTCGCCGAGATATTCGAGGTGCCGCTGCCTTTCCTGATGGACCCCGGCAATCACATGCGCAAGAGCGGCAATCTCAACGGCATGAAGCGCGAGTACTACTCGCTGGTGTACGGGCGCTACGATATCTGGGGCGCAACGGCCGGCATCGTGGTGAATCTCCACGCCTTTCTTACCTCGGACTGAGGCGCAACGAGCCAGGGGCTGCTCGCCCCTCGCGCTCCCCCGGAGCACGCAGGTACCCTCAACGCCGGTGCGTACGCGCGCGCCGGCCTTCCTCGGCGGCCGCGCGCTCGACGGCGCGGGTGTAGAGCCGGCCGAAGTTCTCCAACGAATGAAAATGGGCGTAGATGTCGCTCATCAGGCCCCGGGTCACCAGCGCCTTGTGGTTGGCGGGCTTCAGCGCCTCCAAGCGGGTCTGGTCGACGCGGTACATGCCCTTGAGCGTGAGCGAGCGCCTGTCGCCGTTGTGCACCTCGAACTTGAAGGGCGAGAACAATCCCAGCCGCGCGATCATCGCGCATGCGCGAGCGGTCGCCTCCAGATCTTTCTCGTACTCTTCCAGGAGGCGCTGCCGGATCTGCCACTGGGGCGTCGGGTTGCCGGCCGAGTCGTACAGTGCGATGCCCCGAGCGTCGAGATAGGCCTCCTCGACGCACACCATGCGCCGCGCCTGCGGCGCGCCTTCGACCTCGACGCGCGCGACGCAGAAGGGATAGCGGCGCACGAAGGCCGGCACGTACCGCCCGCCTTCCCATTCCTGGGTCTCGTCGATGAAAAGATTCTGCCCATCTCGAAGCCCGAGGACGGCTACCGGCAGGAAGGAAGTTTCATCGGCCGAGGAAAAGACGATCGGGTAATCCCGTGCGGCCGCGTTGATCTCGCTGCGGGCGACGGCGATCGCGTTCGTGCGCCTGCAGAATTGCGGCGTGGAGCCCTGCGGCAGCAGGACCCGGTCCGATTTCTGCAGCGCTCGGATATCCGTGTAGCCGAACGGCGCAACGAGCCTCGCGCCGGCATCGTTCACGCGGCGTCCCCCGCGCTGGTCGTGCACCGGTGCGCGCCGGCCGCCGGCACGCCTTGCGCACCATCCCATGCTCGCGTGCGCACCGTCGCGGGCGCCCGAATGCGTGCGGTATGCGTTATCGGCATCGAGAGCGTGAAGGCGGTGAGCTCATGCGCACATCGGTGCGTCCGGCGCGGGTCGGCAAAGGTCTTTATGGTATCGTCGATGCGCCGCACGACAGTATCGGAAATGGGCCTGACTTCCGTCATTATCGCCCTGCTGCTGGAGCAATGGCGCCCGCTGGCCGATCGGCGCGAATTGTTCGCTGCGCTGTCGCGCTATTGCGAGTTTCTCGAACGTCAGCTCAACGCCGGAGAGCGGCATCAGGGCACGGTCGCCTGGATGGTCGGGGTACTGCCCCCGGTCGCGATCGCGTGGCTCGTCTGGTTCCTGCTGCTGCAAGCGAGCCCGTTGCTCGCACTCGCTTTCAACGTGGGTGCGCTCTACCTGACGCTCGGATTCCGTCAATCGGGTCACCACTTTACCGGCATACAGAGCGCGCTGCGGGTGGACGACCTGCCGCGGGCGAGAGAGATCCTGGCGCGCTGGCGAGGTCACGACTGCAGCGAACTCGACGCGGAGGCGCTCTCCCGCCTCGGCATCGAGGAGGCGTTCGCGGCCGCGCAGCACCAGGTATTCGGCGTGCTGTTCTGGTTCATGGTGCTCCCGGGGCCGTCGGGTGCGATCCTGTACAGGCTGGCGCAATTCCTGCGGCAGCGCTGGTCGGGCGGCGAAGCGCCGGAATCGGGGGAATTCGGCAGTTTCGCGGACCGGGCGTTCTTCGCGCTCGACTGGGCGCCCGCCCGCCTGAGCGGCCTCGCATTCGCCGTGGTGGGCGACTTCGAGGATGCGGTGTACTGCTGGCGCACGCAGGCAGGTTCCTGGGTGGATCCCAATATCGGCGTCGTTCTGGCGTCGGGCGCCGGCGCGCTGGGCGTGAAGCTCGGCATGCCTTTCCGGTCGAACGGCGAAAGCCGCTTCAGACCGGAGCTCGGTCTGGGCGAAGCCGCCGATGTGGACGCTCTGGACGGCGCCGTCGGGCTGCTGTGGCGCGCACTGGTGCTGTGGCTCGCCCTGTTGCTGCTGGTTGCGGTCGCTCGGGTGTTTGCGTGAGCCGGAAGGCTCACCCCGGGGGCCGCACCTCCCGCATCGAGCCTGGCGCGCAGCCGCGTGGCAAGCCGATGAGCCCGCAGGCCACGGGGACCGTTTCTCGCCAGCGGGTCGGGCGCGCGCGAGGCAGGGTATCGCGGCGAGGGCGCGCGACGGTGCCGGGCGCCGGTTGCGACCGCCCGAGGCGCACCTCAGCCGGGGCCGCGATCGGTGGTCGCGACGGGCCGCTCGTGAGCGCAGCGCCAGCACGCGGTGAACTGAGCTTCGATCTGTTCACCGCAGGCCGGGCAGCGCCATGCGGGCCCCTGGCTCCAGGTGCCCGCGCGCCACTGGCGCAGCACTGCCGCGGCGGTCTCCAGATCGCGGTCCCGGTCCACGTACAGACGGACACTGCATTCCGTGAACGGTACCTCACCCGCGAGAGTGCTCAACGATTCGTTGCTCAGGTGGCAGTCGATCCCGCACGAGCGCAGCAGGTTCATGAGGTGATGCGCCTCGTGCAGGCTGAGCGATGCGTAGAGGAGCTTCAAGTTCGCGGCGATCGGGCGCCTCAGGGCGTGCGCACGGCCTGCAGTCTGGCGATGCGCTGCATCGCCGGCGGATGCGAATCGTAGAAGGCCGAGTGCACCGGGTCGGGCGTGAGCGTCGCGGCGTTGTCGCGGTACAGCTTCACCAGTGCCTCGATGAGGTCCTCCGCCGGGGCGTGCGCCGCCGCGTAGGCATCGGCCTCGAATTCCTGGCGCCGCGAGTACAGGGTCGCCAGCGGCTCAAGCAGGAACCCGAACTGGGGCAGGGCGACGAAGAAAAGCACCAGCGCCGCGGCGGTGCTCGGCGTGCTCACGCCGAGGCCGGCGTAGAACCATCCGGTCTGCATCAGCTGTCCCAGGAGCCACAGCATGGCGAGCGCCGCGGCGAACATCAGCGCCATGCGCTTCCAGACGTGTCTCCTGGAGAAGTGCCCCAGTTCGTGGGCGAGCACTGCCTCGATTTCCCGGGGGGCGAGCCGCGCGAGCAGCGTATCGAACAGGACGATCCGCTTGGTCCGGCCGAAACCGGTGAAATAGGCGTTGCCATGGCTCGAGCGCCGCGAGCTGTCCATCACGAACAGTCCCTGCGAGCGGAACCCGCAGCGATCGAGCAGCGATTCGATCCTGCCGCGCACCGCCTCGTCTTCCAGCGGCGCGAACCTGTTGAACAGCGGCGCAATGAAGCTCGGGTAGATCGCCACGACCAGCAGGTTGAACCCCATCCAGGTGAGCCACACGTACAGCCACCAGAGTTTCCCCATCCATGCCATCAACCACAGGACGCAGAAAACGAGTGGTATCCCGAGAGCGAAGCCCAGCGCGGCCTGTTTCGCCAGATCGGCGGCGAACAGGTGCGCGCTGGTCCGGTTGAAGCCGAAGCGGGCCTCGATGACGAAGGTGCGCCACGCGGCGAACGGCACGTCGATCGCGCCCGCGATCGACACCACGCCGGCGATCAGGGCGATGCCGTGCGCGTATCCGGCGAACTCGAAAACCCGGGACCAGGCGCCCGAGAGCCACTGCAGCCCGCCGGCCACGGTGAGGACCAGTGCGAACCCCGCCCCGGCCAGCGTCTCGATCATCGTCAGGCGCGTCCTGGCGATCGTGTAATCGGCAGCCCGCTGGTGCGCCTCGAGGTTCAAGCGCGGCGCAAACTGGTCCGGCACGCGCCCGCGGTGCGCGCGCACGTGACGCATGTGCCGCAGCGAAAGCCAAAGGTGGCCCGCTGTCGCCAGCGCCAGCGCGGCGAGAAAGGCGGCGGTGAAGGGGTACATGCGGTCGATGAGTCGAATGAAAGCAACGCGGATGCAGGGGCGCCCTTCCGAGGCGAGGTTCCCACAGCGCGCGCATCGCGGCAGCCCCGATATGCGACAATCGGCGCGGCCGGCCGGCGGCGACCGGCACTCCACTCGGATGCTGGATTCTACATTGCGGGCGTCGTGACCAATGCCCCTGCGCCTCTGTCCGGAATGACGGTACCCGTTGAGTTCATGACCCAGGACCCGAACAACCTGATCTGGATCGACATGGAGATGACCGGTCTGGATCCCGAACGCGACCGGATCATCGAAATCGCGGTCGTGGTGACCGATTCGCAACTGAATACGGTGGTCGAGTCCCCGGTCCTTGCCGTGCACCAGCCGGACACCGTTCTGGACGCGATGGACGATTGGAACCGCTCGACGCACGGCCGCACCGGGCTGAGCGCCAGGGTCAGGGCCTCGCCGCTCGACGAGGCCGCGGCCGAGGAGCGCATGCTCGCGTTTCTCGCCGGTTACGTACCACGCAACGCCTCGCCGATGTGCGGCAACTCGATCTGCCAGGATCGCAGGTTCCTCGCCCGCTGGATGCCTCGGCTGGAATCCTGGTTTCATTACCGCAACCTCGACGTCTCCACGTTGAAGGAGCTGGCGCGCCGCTGGCGTCCCGAACTCGCCCGGGGCGTGGTCAAGGCGGGCAAGCACGAGGCCCTGGCCGACATCCACGAGTCGATCGGCGAGCTCAAGTACTACCGGGACAGTTTCCTGCGCATCTGAAACGCCGCGTATCGCCCGGGTGCAGCCCTCGGCGCAGCCGGTGCGCCTGCGGCGGCCGCCCGCAGCCGAGCGGCGCGGCCGCCGGCGAGCTCGCGCCTCACTCCCGGGTCTTGAGGTACAGCCGGTAGCGCTCGCGGTCGCGCGGCCGGTTGCCTTCCCAGACGCGCTTCCATTGCCCCGCGAGCGGCGGATCCTGTTCACCGGGGGACGCCTGTACGAGCAGCGCCGGGCAAGCGGGCGAAGGGCCGGACTTCTCACGCCGGGTTACAAGACCCGCGTGGTAGTCGAACGCGGCGCGCTGGGCCTGTCCGAGGTTGCGGCTCTCGATACACGGCAGGTCCCCGCCATATGCGGCTCTCAGGGCCGAAGACAGCGATTGCGCCACCGGGCGGTAGGTCTTGCCGTACTCGATCCATGGAAGCAGGAGCGTCATGACCAGCCCCCAGACGAGCGTGGCGCCGCTTGCCCAGAACAGCACGCCCCGATAGGGGGAACGCTCGGTGCGCGCGAGCACCCAGACCCATGCCAGGGTGAGCGCCAGCGCGAGTGCGAACAGCAGTCCCTCGAACCGGGGAACGTATCCCGGTTCGAGCTTCGCGAAGTTGCGCGCAATTCGCGACGGCGTGCCGGTGGTCATTGCGAACCAGCCCAACCAGACCAGGGCGCCGAAAAAACTGAAACTCATGGCCCCGAACCATTCCAGCGCCATGGCCGCACCCCGCCTCAGGCGTTCGATGCCGGCGCCCGCAAACAGGGAAAGCGGCGCGAGGCACCCGAGCATGTTGATCTCCCGCTGCTCGCCCTGCGCGAAGAGCACAAGGAGGCTGGCAATGCTCGCGCACAGCGCGAAGAGCAATGCCGGCTCGCCGAGCATGTTGCGCCGGTTCCAGAGCAGCCAGAGCGCTATCGGCCAGGCGGGCCATGCCGCCCAGGAAAGCCCGGTAAGGTAATACGCGACCGGGCCGGCGCTCGGCCATGCCAGGCCCTGCCATTGCGCCGCCAGCCAGGCCGCGGTGCCCGCGGGATCGCGCTCGGATGCGAGCAGCAGCCAGGCCCCGGTGATCACCGCCGGCACGCAGGCCGCCTCCAGCATCGAAACCGAGAACCGGCCGGTGCGCCAGTGCCGCGAGAGGACCAGGACCGTGGCGGCCGTGAGCGCCGGCGCGAGTAGCGCAGCGAGTCCCTTCGACAACACGGCGGCGGCGAGACCCATGCCCAGCGCCGCGGCGCCCTTGTGGGGTCTGCGCGGGGCGAGCGCGATTCCGTACCAGGCAAGGACCTGGGCGAACAGCATCCCCAGTTCTCCGAGCGTCTCGTGCGCGTGCAGCATCAGGCCCAGGCAGCCGATCAGTACCAGCAGCGCGCCATCGGCCGCCGGCCTGCCGTACAGCTCCCTGCCGGTGGCGCGCAGCAGGAACAGCGTCGCGATCACGGCGACGCCGCTGGCGAGGCGCGCCGCGTCGTCGAATGAAACCGCGGGAGAAAGCGTTCCCGCGAGCAGCGCGGCAAGCCAGTAGAAGAACGGGCCGTCCTCGGTGTGGATTTCGCCGGCCAGGTTCGGCAGCAGCCATTGGGCGTGCGTCACCATCTGGTGGACGATCCCCACGCCGATCGCGTCCTCGGCCTTCCAGGGATCGTGACCGAACAATCCGGGCAGCGCGTAGGCCGCCGAGAGCACGCACACGAGAAGGGTGGAAGGCGGGAGCGCGATGCGCGGGATACGCAGATGCGCGCTGCGCAGGGTACCCGTCAGGCGCGCGTCCACGGCATCGTCTTCGCATCATTGCCCCGAGCCGGCGGGTGTGAGGCCGGGGGGCATCGGGTGGCCGTGAGCCTCGCTACGACCGGCGTGCGGCGGCGGCGTGCAGGGCGGCGTTGATCAGCGCGAGGGGCAGCGGCCGAACGCGCGGCCGTTGCGACGCCGGACCTACGCGGTGGTCTGCTTGGCGACAGCTGCGCTCTTTTTCGCAGTGCCGGCGTATTTCTGGCGGAACTTCTCCACCCTGCCGGCGGTGTCCACCATCTTCTGCTTGCCGGTGTAGAACGGATGGCAGGCCGAGCATACCTCCACGTGCAGGGGCTTGCCGAGCGTGGAGCGGGTCTTGAAGGTATTGCCGCAGCTGCAGGTGACGTCGATCTCGACGTATTTCGGATGGATCTTCTCTTTCATCGCCGTGTCCCCGGGATCCCTGCCGCCGGACGCACGCGGGCGGCACACTGAAGGGGCGAGAGTATGCCAGAAACCACCCGCCCCGGCAAAACCGCGACGAGCGGGCCGGCGTGCGGTGCGCCGAGCGCGCATGCCGGGGGCGGCGGTCGCTGAGCAGGCCGCGCGCGGCCGGCTCAGCCGCGTCGCATCGAATCGAAGAAATCGGCGTTGGACTTGGTGGCGCGGATCTTGTCGAGCAGGAATTCCATCGCCTCGAGGTCGTCCATCGGATACAGGAGCTTGCGCAGGATCCACACCTTCTGGAGGATCTCCTGCCGGATCAGCAGCTCCTCGCGCCGCGTGCCGGAGCGGTTCACGTTGATGCACGGGAAGATGCGCTTCTCGTACATGCGCCGGTCCAGGTGAATCTCCATGTTGCCGGTGCCCTTGAACTCCTCGAAGATCACGTCGTCCATGCGCGACCCGGTGTCGATGAGGGCGGTGGCGAGGATGGTGAGCGAACCGCCTTCCTCGATGTTGCGCGCCGCGCCGAAGAACCGCTTCGGCCGCTGCAGCGCGTTGGCGTCCACGCCGCCGGTCAGCACCTTGCCCGAGGACGGGACGACGGTGTTGAAGGCGCGACCCAGGCGGGTAATCGAGTCGAGCAGGATCACCACGTCGCGCTTGTGCTCGACCAGGCGCTTGGCCTTTTCGATCACCATCTCGGCCACCGCGACGTGCCGCGTGGCGGGTTCGTCGAAGGTCGAGGAGATGACCTCGCCGCGCACGGAACGCTGCATGTCCGTCACTTCCTCGGGCCGCTCGTCGATCAACAGCACGATCAGGTAGCATTCCGGATGGTTCACCGCGATCGAATGGGCGATGTTCTGCAACAGCACCGTCTTGCCCGTCCGCGGCGGCGCCACGATCAGCGCCCGCTGGCCCTTCCCGATGGGCGAAACCAGATCGATGATCCGGGCCGAGCGGTCCTTGATGGTCGGATCCTCGATCTCCATCTTCAGCCGCTCGTCGGGGTAAAGCGGCGTCAGGTTGTCGAAGCTGACCTTGTGGCGCGCCTTCTCGGGGTCACCGAAGTTGATTTCGTTGACGCGGGTGATGGCGAAATAGCGCTCGTTCTCGCGCGGGGCCTGCATCACGCCGACGACCGTATCGCCCGTCCTCAGCGCAAACTGGCGGATCATCTCGGGCGAGACGTAGATGTCATCCGGACCCGGCAGGTAGTTGGCCGCAGGCGAGCGCAGGAAGCCGAACCCGTCCTGAAGCACCTCGAGCACGCCGTCGCCCTCGATCTCGTAGCCTTCCTCGGCATGCTCCTTGAGGATCGAGAACATCATCTCGCCCTTGCGCATGGTCGAGGCGTTGTCGATCTCCAGCTCCTCGGCCATCGACAGAAGGTCGGCAGGCGTCTTGGCCTTGAGCTCGGCGAGGGTCAGACGGTT